>CANNUR010000028.1 GCA_947523045.1 uncultured Prosthecobacter sp. | reverse complement strand
CCAACAGGGTATTCCTTCTCTCTCGATGTAGTGACAGATCGCGTGAGCGATCTGTCGGTCCTTCGATGAATGTGAGATGAATACCATTGGCGCTATCGTGGTTGGCCGAACAGTATAATTCAGCCGCCTTGTGTCCGAACTGTTCGGACACACAGAGGCTTTGTACGGTCAAAAGCCGCCCGGACGGGCAGACTTCGTCCCTGAAATTCTTGCATGAAAAGAGGATCCTTCATGCGGGAATTCCCGTCAATAAAAAAAAAGGAGATGCGGCCGAAAAGGGGGATCAGTCGAGGTCGAGAGGGCTGGGGGCGCCGGCTCCAGGTCGCTTCATGACATGCAGATAAATCATCGTCGTCGAGACGTCGGCATGCCCCAGAAGTGTCTGCACGGTGCGGATGTCAATGCCGCTTTCCAGCAGGTGCGTGGCAAAGGAGTGGCGCAGGGTATGGCAGGTGGCACGTTTGGTGATGCCGGCTTTTTCAACAGCGGCCTTGAACTGACGCTGCAGGGAATGTTCATGGAGGTGATGACGCGCAACCCGGCCCGTTCGAGCACTGAATGCCTGGCATCTTTTTTGTCTGAAACCTCCGTCTGGCGTTTTCGAATCACACCCGGGCACTCTTCGCATGACGCCGGATTAGGGGCGATCCGTGATCGTCAGGTTGTACTTGCCCACGTTGGACTCAAACGTCCCCGTGGTGAGGTCGCTCGAGAATTCCAGTTTGAATTCCTGCGGGCCCATGACCGCGATGCGGCGATCCCCTGTCACTTTGTACTCGTACTGCTGCGGTTGATTGCCAACGACCCATGAAACGTGCTTTTCCTCGAACTGGAGCGTGACCAGCTGGACTCCCCTGAAAGCAAAGGTCTTCTGGGTGATCCATTTTTTGAAATCGTCGCGACTCATCTGCGCTTTGGCGTTGCTGCGCAGCTGGTTGAGCGGCAGGCTCTCCCACTCCTTCGCGAGGGCAATCTCCTTCGAGACGAACACAGCCTCGTTCAATTTCCCGGCTCGGGTGTAGTTCCGTTGAAGCTGCTCAAGCGCAGCAATGTACTTGCTTTGAACCGGCGACAGGACCCGTTCCATTTCTCGTTCGTAACTCTCTTTGAGAGCCCTGACTTCGGCGGGCAGTTGCTCCTGCGCCCTCATGGTCGAGGCGAACGCCATTGTGAAAAGAACGAGGGCGACGATCCCAGATCGGCGGCAGGGCTGGGGAAAGGACAGAGTTGTTTTCATCGGTTGAGTTCTGCGGTTATCCGAGGTGTTCATCGAGATAAAAAACGTTTTGTTCATGCCATGGCATCACTCGGTCGCCTTGTGTCCAAACGGTTCGGTCCACAAGACTTGGTGCAGGCAAAAGCCACCCAGCAGGACGAGCTTTACCCCTGAAATTTTCGCAAGCAAAAGACTCTGCCATCCGCGAATTCTCGTCAAGAAAAAGCCGTGCCCACCTGCCGGAACTCGGACCGCACGTACCTGGCGCAAGCCCGGAGCACGCCTGCCCAAACCGCCGGCGACCCGCCACGAACCGGAGCGCGAGCATGGCGCAGCCTGCTCGCTCTGGGTCCAGCGTGTGGCCACCGCCCCGGGGCGAGTGACCTTCGGCACACTCGCGCTCCCTCAAACCGGGGCGGAGCCGGCATCCCTGGACTGCATGACGCCAAGGGATGAAGAGACCCGGCTTCTTGGCGACATGGACTGCGCGCAGCCCTGCTGCCGCTTTCCCCAAGCCAGCCCTGCTGGCGCACACTCTGCGGCAAAGCCGCCTCTCCCCTCCCCGCAGCAGGGCTGCGGTCACAAAGTGGCAGGAGCCTGCCGCAGTCCAAGGCGCTGCGCGCGGTCGCGGGCCGCCCCCCCTCCAGCAACGATCCGCCCTCTGCGGTTTCTGCCTCTGCGGTGCTCCCTTCTGCGGCTTGGCTGAACCAGAAGCGGAGTGTCCGCACTCCCCTCGGATCTGCGCCGCCTCTCAATCAACCATCAACCATCCGCCATCAACTCCCCCGCCATCTTCCATCTTCCATCTTCCATCTTCCATCTTCCATCTTCCATCTTCCATCTTCCATCACCCCCCTTCCCATCAGGATCAGCATCCCATGAGCATCAAATCAGCGTCAAATCAGCGGTTCTTGACCGGCTAGGGAATCTGCGAACGCTCAGAATGTCCTCACGCCAAGGCGCCAAGACGCAAAGGATCGGAGAGATGGCGGCCTACTTAGCGCCTTTGCGCCTTGGCGTGAGACCCGTTCCCCGTCCGCCAGGCGCCCCCCACGGCGCCGGCGCAGCGGCGCCTTCCCCTTCGTGCTCTTCGTGCCATTCGTGGTTCCACGTTCTACGGGAACCGCGGGGTCACTGCCCCCGCCTACAGGGCAGCGCCCTACCTTTCTGCCGACCTTCCGGGCGTTCCGCGTCTTCCGTAGGCCCTTCGGTTACTGCGCGCTCGGCTGGTGGGCAGAGCGTTCGTGCAGGGCGAGGAATTCGCCGGCGAGGAAGAGGGAGCCGGCGACGAGGATACGTTCGCCGTGCTGGCGGGCGAGGTCGAGGGCTTCGGGCAGGCTGGCGGTGGTTTGACAGCGCTGGGGGTCGCCACCGGCGGCGAGGTAGGCCGTGCGGATCTCATCGGCCGGCACTGCGCGCGGCGAATCAAAGCCGGTGAAGATCCAGTGCGCGCCGAGCGGCAGCAGCGGGCGCAGGGTTTCGGTGTGGTCCTTGCCGCTGGAACCGCCGAAGACGATGACGGCCTGTTCGCCGGGGTAGGCCTCCTGCCAGGCGACAACCAGGGCCTGGGCGGCATCGGGGTTGTGGGCACCGTCGAGAATGAGGCGACCGCCCTCGAGGCGCTGGAAGCGTGCAGGCCAGACGGCGGCGCGCAGGCCGGTGGCGATCTGCTCCGGCGACAGATGGAAGCCCGCAGCGTGCAGGGTGGCGACGGCGAGGGCGGCATTCCAGCGCTGGTGCGGCCCGGCGAGGCCGAGCGGCAGGCCATCGAGCGGTTGCTCCACCTCGGTCAGGGGCGACCCACGCTCGCGGGCGGTGGCGCGCAGCACGGCCAAGGCTTCCGGCTCCTGCGGCCCGGTGACGGCGGGCACGCCGGGCTTGAGGATGCCGGCTTTCTCACCGGCGATGGCCGACAAGGTGTCGCCAAGCTGGGCCATGTGATCCATGCCGATGCGGGTGATGGCGCAGGCTTCGGGCCGCAGGGCGTTGGTGGCATCAAGGCGACCGCCGAGCCCGGTTTCCAGCACGACCCACTCGCAGCCGCGGGCGCGAAACCAGTCGAGCGCCAGCGCCAAGGTCAGCTCAAAAAAGGTCGGCGCCGGCTGCCAGTCGGCCACGACCGCGCGCAGGCGGTCCAGACCGGCCTCGATCTCGTCATCGCGAATCTCGCGTTCGTGATCGCGGATGCGCTCGTTGAAACGGATCAGGTGCGGCGAGGTGAACAGACCGACCCGGAAGCCGGCCTTGCTGAGCATGGCGTGCAGGAAGGCACAGGTCGAGCCCTTGCCATTGGTGCCGGCGATGTGCAGGAACTTCATGCCCGGCGAGGGCAGGTCGAGGGCGGCAAGCAGGCGGCGCATGCCGTCGAGGCCGAGCTTGATGCCGTAGACCTGGGTGCCGTAAAGCCAGGCGAGCCCGGGCGAGAGCGGAACCTCAGCCATGGCCCCTCCCCATTTCGTGCACCAGCAGGCTCAGCGCCGCCAGCGAGGCCGTTTCGGCGCGCAGGATGAAGGGCCCGAGCGTCACCGGCAGAAAACCCTGGGCTTGCGCAAACTCTTCCTCGGCCGGGGTGAAATCGCCTTCCGGACCGATGACCACCCAGGCCTCGGTCGCTCCGACCCCCAGGCCGTGCAGGGTGCGACTGCTTTCCGCCAGCGAGGGCAGGATTTTCAGGGCGCCGGCGGGCGCGGCGGCCAAGGCCTCGACGAAGGGGCGCGGCGCTTCCAGCTGCGGCAGGAAGGGCGTGTGGCACTGTTTGGCGGCCTCGAGCATGTGGCGTCGCCAGCGCGCCATCTTTTTTTCCAACTGCTCGCCACCGGGCTGCACGACGGTGCGGGCGGTGAGCACGGGTCGCACCGAGGCGGCGCCGAGTTCGACCGCTTTTTCGAGCAGCCACTCGAAGGGTTCCGTCTTGAGGAGGGCGGGCAGCAGGTGCACGGCGGGCGGGCGCGGCGGGGTCGGCAGCGCTTCGAGCACGGCGGCCGACACCGTCTCGCGGGCGACCGAGCTGAGGCGCGCGCGCACCACGCGCCCGGCGCCATCGAAGATCTCGATCTCGTCGCCCACCTGCCGGCGCAGCACGCGGGCGCAGTGGCGGGCCTCGTCGCCGGTGAGGACGAGGTCGCCTTCCGGCCAGGAACCGGGGGGCAGATGGAAACGCGGCAGCGACATGCCCGGCCTTTCGCACGCGCGGGCGGCCTTGGCAACGGCCTTGAATTTCCCTTTGCGCAGGCGAGTCCCGCCCCTACCTTATCCTCCCCCAAACCCCACTGAACCATCATGCCCACTTACGATTACCAGTGCCAGACCTGCGGCCATGAGTTCGAGGCCCGCCAGTCCATGAAGGACCCGCATCTGACCGACTGCCCCGTCGCCGGTTGCGCCGGCCCGGTGAAGCGCAAGATCGGCCTCGGTTCGGGATTCATCTTCAAGGGCAACGGCTTTTACATCACCGACTACCGCAGCGATTCCTACAAGGCGGCGGCCAAGAAGGACAGTGAATCCAGCGCGTCGTCGGGCAGTTCGACCGCCGCGGCCAGCCCGGCTCCGGCCGCTCCGGCGCCGGCGGCCAAGACGACCTGAGGCGGCCGGGAGCGACGCTGGCGCGTTGACAAGTTCCGCTTTGGCGTGAATTTTCACAAGTGCAGCAGCGAATCGACATCCCCCGCAAATCGATCTACCGCCTGTCCATCTACCAGCGCTGTCTGAGCCGGTTGAAGGAAAATGGCGTGGACACGGTGTCGTCCGACGCCCTCGCCAAGGCGGCGGGCGTCAAGTCCACCCAGCTGCGCAAGGACCTGACCTACTTCGGCCAGTTCGGCACGCGCGGCCTCGGTTACAACGTCGAGGTGCTGAGCAACACGATCTCGCAGGTGCTCGGCCAGAACCGCCTGCAGCCGGTCATCCTGGTCGGCGTCGGCAACCTCGGTTCCGCCCTGCTCCGCTACGGCGGTTTCCGCAAGGAGGGTTTTGAAGTGGTCGCCGCCTTCGACCTCGAGCCGCGGCGCAGTCCCGGGGTCAACATCCCGGTCCTGCCGATCGCTGAGATGGCCGAGTTCATCCGCGAGAACCAGGTCAAGATGGCCATCCTGACCGTGCCCTCGAGCAGCGCCCAAAGCGTCACCAATGACATGGTCGCCGCCGGCATGCAGGCCATCCTCAACTTCTCGCCGACCGTGCTCGACGTGCCGGAAAACGTCGTCGTCAACAGCGTCGACCTGGCGGTGGAGCTGGAGAACCTGAGTTACTTCATCCGCTGAAGCAGCGGGATGGAAGATTGATGATTTTTGATTCTTGATTCTTGATCGAGGATTTGGGGGCGAGCCCGCATCCCACTCAAGCCTGGCTTCCTTGGGCCATCGGCCTTCACTCGCGGGCGAACTCACGCTCAAGCGCGTCGAGGTAGCGGGCGATTGGATCCGTGCGCTCGGGCAGTTCCTTCTGCAGGGTTTCCGGCAGCTTGAGGTAATCCTCGAAGACCCCCGACATGAAGAGCGTCTCGTTGGCCTCATGCAGGTCGAGCTGGTCGCGCACGGCCTTGCTGCGTGTTTCCGCGTCGCGGATGCGCCGGCGCAGCTCGCGGATGCGCGCGTCCGCGCCCTTGGTGCGCCCCTCGCGCAGGTCAGCCAGCAGCTGGCTGGCCTCGGTGACGATCGGTCGGAACAGCACCGCCGCGCGGTTCTGCAGGGCCGCCAGTTCGCGGATGTTGCCTTCGAAGATCGTCTTGGCGTCGGGCCGTCGCAGAACCGCGGCATAATCCTCCAGGGCCACCTCGGCCACCACCAGCGATTCGTCCGCGGGGGACGGAGCGGCCGGTGCGGGCTTCCTCGGCGGCGTGGGTTTCGCGACGGCCGGTTTTGGTTCGGCAGGCTGGGGCACCTCGGGCTTCGCCGCCTGCGGCTGGGCTTCCGCGGCCTTCGCCTCCTCGGGCATCGGCACCTCCTCCGGTTTCGGCTGGGTGCTGTCGCCCCAGAGCAGGCGACGGAACAGCGAGGGTTTGCGCGGTTCAGCGGGATCGCTCGGTTCCTCGGGGGCCGGCTCGTTCGACTTCGCCTCGGCCGGCTTGGGCGCGGCCTTCTCGGCTGGCTCCTTCGCGGCCGGAGGTTCCGTCGCCGGCTTGGCCGCAGCTTCCTTGGCGGGGGCGCTCTCCGGCTTTTTCCCGGCGGCTGGCTCCGCTTTCTCCGCCGGCGCTTTCGCCGCCACGGGCTTGGAGTCTGACTTGACCTCGGGCTTGGCTTCGGCCGGCGTCTCTTCCGCAGCTTCCGGCTTCTTGCGGCCCAGGCGCAGGCCGAGGAAATCCATGGCCAGCACCGGCTGACCCGAGCTGGCGCCGACCGAGGCCAGCCAGGCGGCGGTGCGCGGCAGCGCCGTGCGCGCGGTTGCCGGCTTGGCCGGCTCGTCCTTGGCCGCGGGTGGGTCGGCTGGCTTGTCGGCTTTTGCGTCGGGTGCCTCCGGCTTGGCAGGGGCCTCCAGAGCTTCGTCGCGACGGAACCAGTTGAGCGGATTCAGGCGCGACGGCTTTTCCGCCGGCTCGACCTTCGGGGCAGGCTCGACCGGCGGCGGCGTTTGCGTCTTGGCTTCGACCTTCGCGGCAGGCTTGGTCTTGGCAGTCGCCGGGCTCGGCGGCAGCGGCTCGTTGATGATGATCGTCACCGGCGCGTCGTCCTCGACGACCTCCTCGGGGGCCTTCGGTTTCGCAACGACCAGACTCGGTGGCAGCGGCTCGTTCTTGATCGCGGTGGCCGGCGCCGGTTTCAGGGCGGCTTCCTCCTCGACCTTCGGCGCTACCGGCTCCTTGACCTTGGGCGCGTCGCTCCGCTCCACTTTCGGTGCTTCCGGTTCCTCAACTTTGGCCGGGTCGGCATCACGGCCGAAGAGACGACCGAGGAAAGAGGGCTTGTCGACCTGCACCGCAGGCGTTTCGGCGGAGGGCTTTTCCGCCTGGGCCTTTTCGGCCGGCGCTTCCGCTTCCTTCTTCACGGCCGTCGGCACCGCATGCTTGGCGACCTCAGGCTTGGTCGCGGGCGTTGCCGGTTCTTCCACCAGGCCTTCCATCGACGCCTCTTCCAAGGCGGCGGCGATGACGGCATCGGCATCCTCCTCCTTCGGTCCACGCGCGAAGGGATTCAGACGACTCAGGAAGGAGCGCTTGGGTTTGTCTCCGGCCTGCTCCGCTTCCGTCTGCTCCGTTTCCGTCTTCCCTGCTTCCGACGCGCTGGGCGCCGCGGGCGAGCTCGCAGGCCGGGGAGATTCGATACGTGCCACGACCGGGCGCGGCCGCGGCACTTCGGAGGCCTTGGCGCGGTAGCGGAAGGTGAGCGCGTGATCGAGCTGTTCGAGGGTGTCGGCAATGCTGAGCGGCTCGCTCAGCGTCGGCGCGGCAAGAGCGGCGAGCTGCAGCGACCACCACTTGTTGAGGCTGCTCGGGCTGCCGGCGATGGCCGGGAAGTGCTGGTTGAGCAGCTCGCGCTCCGTGCGCGGGTCGGCCGCCAGGGCGGTCAGAAACTTCGCCATGCGCAGGCCGCCATCGGGCTGGTCGAGCAGGGCGAGCACGAGCGCGCAGCAGGAGGTTTGGTAGATGGTGCGCGAGAGCGCGTCCATGGTCACCGGCGAGGCTTCGATGATCTCCTCGATGCCGTAGATGCGGCCGCTCTTGAAGATGGCGGCGAAGAGGGTGCTGGGCTTCGCGCGACTGCGAAACTCCAGCGCCTCGAGAATGCCGGTGAACAGCCAGTCGGGCAGCAGCAGGGAGCGCTGCGCCTTGATCTGCTTTTGGTCGCGCAGGATGCGTTCGGCGAGCAGGGCGCGGACAATCTCGCGGCGGGCGTCGGACTGACGCAGGTCGGGCCGCAGATGGATCGTCACCTGCAGGTGAAAACCGCCGTGCTCGATCTGCGAGATGGTGGTGGCCACCGCCTTGTCGGCCTTGAGGGCGGACTCACCGCTGTTGAGCAGGACCACGACCGGGATGCCCCAGGGGGTGGTGTCGCGCAGCAGCTTGCGCAGTTCGGTGGCGATGTCCTCGCACTTGCTGGAGAAGGCGCTGCGCAGGGCGAGGTCGTCGCCATGGACGATGAACTGACCGCTGGTGCTGGTCGAACTGCTGGCGCGCGGGCGGGCGACGGGCACGCGCGGCACCTCGCCGGGCAGGCTCGGTCGCGGCGGCAGTTCAGTACTCACCGTCGGCAACGGCGCCGCCGGCGGGGCTTCAAGCTGGCCGGGGGCCGGCGGTGCGACGCGCGGCGCCGGCGCGGTGGGGGCAGCGACCGGTGGCGGCACGGCCTGCTGGGCGCGCACGCTGGGCAGGGCCATGGCGAGGAGCAGGAGGGCGAGACGGGACGGGCGCATGGACTTCACGGAAAACGCGGATCGAGGACGAGCCGGCCTTGGGCGACGCGCACCTGGTTCATTTGAAACAAGGCGCCGATCTCCTCGGCGAAGACGGTACCGAGCTGGCGGAGCAGCGGCTGCAGGGGGCGGAGCAGGCCGCGCGGCACCTCGAGCCGGCCGTAGCTGCCGCCGACAAGCTGCACCTCAAAGGCGGAGTCGCGCCGCGCCGCCTGGAAGCGCAGGCTGACCGTGCGTTCGGCGCCGGCGATGTCCCAGACCAGGGTCGCCTCCAGCACCTCGGGTTGCAGGGCGACCGCGAGACGCCGGAACTGCGTCCAGCGTTCGAGCGGCGGCCGGGCTCGCGCCTGCAGCACGCGGGCGAGGTACTGGTTGAGTTCCGGTTCGCTGATCTCAAACACGGCCGAGCGCTTGATGGCGGCCTGCTTCAATTCGTCGAGCACATCGCGCTGGCGCTTGGCCGGCTCGCCGGGCGCTGGCGTGGCCGCGGGCCGGTGCGCCACCCAGGCCGCGCCGGCGAGGGCGGCGAAGGCGACGAGGAGGGCGAGATGGACCAGGAATTTCACGGCGGCGCGCGGGGGCAGAGGCAAGGCGTAGCACGAAAGCCGGGCTTTGGGAAGCGCGATCGCGGCTCACAGCCCGCCGAAGCGGCGCTGGCGCTGGCCGTAGTCGCGCACCGCCTCGAGGAAGTGCTCGCGGCCGAAGTCGGGCCACAGGGTCGGCGAGATCCAGAGCTCGGTGTAGCTGAGCTGCCAGAGCAGGAAGTTCGACAGGCGCAGCTCACCGCTGGTGCGGATGAGCAGGTCGGGATCCGGGTAGTAGCGGGTGTACAGGTGCTTGCTGAACACCTCGGTGTCGATCATGCCCTTGTCCAAATGGCCGCGCTCGATGCTTTCCAGCAGGCTCTTGACGCCGTCGAGGATCTCCTCGCGACCGCCATAGCTGAGCGCGAGGATGAGGGTCAGGCCGCTGTTCTGGGAGGTGGCCTCGATCGACCGGTGCAGCTGCTCCTGGCAGGACTTGGGCAGGTCGTTGAGCCGGCCGATGGCCTGCAGGCGGATGTTCTGCTCGATCATCTCCGGCGTCTTCTGCCGCAGGAACTGCTCGAGCAGCTTCATCAGCGCGGCGACCTCGCGCGCCGGTCGCTTCCAGTTCTCCGCGGAGAAGGCATAGAGGGTCAGGAACTCCACCCCGACCTCGCTGCAGGCCTCGGTGACGCGGCGCACCGTCTCGGCGCCGGCGCGATGTCCCTCCGTGCGCGGCAGACCGCGCTCGCGCGCCCAGCGGCCGTTGCCATCCATGATGATGGCGACGTGGCGTGGGATGGCCTTGAGGTCTTTGGCGGCGGCGGACATCGGCGGGATCAGGCCTCGTAAACCGGCAGGGCGGCGGCATCAAAGCCGCTGACGCCGGCTTCGGCGGCGATTTCGTTGAGCGCCTCGACCTCGGCGGCGGTGAACAACAGGCCGCCGGCCTTGGCGGTGTGCGCGGCGTTCTGCGCCTCGGGCTGGCCGGGCAGCAGGCAGCCCTCGTTGCCGTGGCCGAGGATGTCGCCGAGCACCGCCTTGAGGTTTTCGCTGAAGTTGCGGCCCTTGGCGAACAGACCGCTGCTGATCGCGTCGGGATGAATGACCTGGAAGTAGAAGCTGCTGGTGCGCTTCTCGCCGGCCGGGAACGGCTGCGACTTGATGTCGGGATGGGCACCGCCGCCGCGCAGGGTCGGCAGGCTGCCGCCGATCATGGCACCCATGAGTTCGATGAGCAGCGACAGGCCGTAGCCCTTGTGCGCGCCGAAGGGCAGCAGCCAGGCGGCGGCTTCGGCATCGGTGGTCGGGTTGCCGGCGGCATCGACCGCGGCGCCGGGCGGCAGCGGCTTGCCTTCGCGCTTGAGCTGCTGGACGCGTCCCATGGCGACCGTGCTGGTGGCCCAGTCGATGACGACCGGGAAACCGCAGGCATCCTGGGTGGGCAGGCCCCAGGAGTGCGGGTTCGTGCCGAGCACCGGGAACTTGCCGCCGAAGGGTACGACCTCGCCGAGCGTGGAGGTGCAGTTCGTGTAGGCGATGTAGCCCTTGCGCGCCGCCTCCATGACGTAACCACCGCCCCAGAGGTAGTGGAAGGCGTTGTCGACGCTGACCTGGCCGATGCCGTATTGGTCGGCCATGGCCATGCAGCGCTCCATGGCGCGGAAGGCGACGCTCTGGCCGAGCTTGAGCTGGGCATCCCAGACTTCGCTGGCGGCGAATTTCTTCTCGATGACCCGGATCTCGGCGCCCGGCTTGCAGCCGCCGGTGGCGCTGCCGAAAAGGTGGTCGAGATGCAGGGCCTTGATGGCGTTGTGGGTGCGGATGCCGTGGGCCGACGCCATCTCACAGAAGCGGGCGGCGTCCTCGGCCTCGTCGGCGGTGTAGCCGCGATGCAGGTAGGCGGCGCGGACGAGGTCATTGTGGGCGGCGGTCGGGACGGTGAGGTAGGTCGTGGGCATGGCGGGTGAAGCGAAGAAGGCACAGCTTGGGCGCGATGCACGCCCTTTGCAAGCCGGCCGCAGGGTTGGCTCGGGGGTCAGAGTCCCTTGGCCAGGATCTCGGCCGTCAGGTTGAGCGGCAGACGCAGGGTGCCGCCGAGTTGGCCCGTGCGGTCCTCGTGATGGTACACCCGCACCGGTGCCTGCCCTTCCCGGCCGGTCAGCACGAAGAAGTCGAGCTGCAGCAGGCGCTCCTCGCCGGGCGGCACCTCCACCGGCTTGATCTCCAGGACCAGCTCATTCGGACCGCTGCGCAGGCCGCCGATGACAAAGAGTTTTTCGGCGTGATCGGTCATCGCCGGGTAGTCATGGCCATTGATGCGCATCTTCGTTTCGTAGCCGAACGACTGGAAGGTGCAGCCCGCCATGAACTCGGGCGGCTCACACAGCTTCGGCACGGCCGGCGTCGTGCCGGGCGGGGTGAACTCGGGCCAGTCGAGAAACTCCGGCCGGCCACCGTCCTTGATCTGGCGTGCAATCTCCGGCTGGTCGTTGAGGCGGAGCAGCTTGCTGCTGTCGAACTTCCAGCCCCCGCGCTCCTGAAAGAACTTGAGCATGAGCACGCTCTCCGGAATCAGCGCCGCATCACCACCCATGTCGACCTTGCCAAACAGCAGCAGATGCGCCGTCGTCCCGACCGCCTGCGCTTCGAGCAGGCGCAGGCCGGTCAATGCCGGCGGCTGCACCGGCACCTCAAACACCGCGGCCGGAAAACTTTTTTTCTGGCTGACGATGAGGTTGCGGGTGACCACCTGACGATAGCTGGTGATCGCCGAGGCCCAGGCGCGGGCATCCTTGGCAATCATCGCGCCGCGCCAGCTTTCATAGGCGCGATGGAGCTCGGCGGTGAGCGCGGCATCCTGGGCGGCAACGGGCGCGACCGACAGCAGCAGGACGGCGCGGAGGAGGCGTAGGGGCGTCATGGGCACCCGGCAAATACCACGCACCGACCGATTCCTGCCAGGAAAAGATGTTGCTGCCGGGGCCTTTTTGGCAAAAGTCACATCTTTGCCACTTTGATTCATGGAAACTCCCGGCGCAGGTCCCCTCAAACCGCCCCCCCTCGACCGCAATCGGGAACTCCTGAAAACCG
Source organism: uncultured Prosthecobacter sp. (assembly GCA_947523045.1). GTDB lineage: Bacteria > Verrucomicrobiota > Verrucomicrobiia > Verrucomicrobiales > Verrucomicrobiaceae > Prosthecobacter. The sequence goes on along the minus strand of CANNUR010000028.1, from coordinate 8,424 downwards.
CTCACGAAACGGTTTACAAGATCATCGGTGAAACCCGCCTGCCGGTCTACATCTGGCAACCCGATCCGGCCAAGGCACCCGAGGGTCCCACGACGGTCGCCGCCTTCTTCTTCAGCAGCGGCTGGGACAACGGCCAGGTCGCCCAGTTCGCGCCGCACTGCGTCTACTTCGCCTCGCGCGGCATGATGACCATGGCCTTCGACTACCGCGTCGCCGCCCGTCACCAGGCCGGCCCGCTCGAAGCCATCGCCGATGCACGCAGCGCCCTGCGCTGGATCCGTCTCAACGCCGCCGGCCTCGGCATCAACCCCGGCAAAATCGTCGCCGTCGGCGGCAGCGGCGGTGCCCACGCCATCGCCGCCGCAGCCATGCTCGACGGCTACGACGACGCCACCGACGCGCTCGACTGCAGCCCGGCGCCGAACGCGCTGGTGCTCTTCAATCCGGTGCTCGACACCTCCAAACACGGCTTCGGCCTCGAACGTTTTCCCGATGCCGCCAGCGCCAAGAAGGCCAACCTGCTGCGCGCCATCCGCCCCGGCCTGCCGCCGATGCTGCTCATGCACGGCACCGCCGACCGCGTGGTGCCCTACGCCGGCACCAAACAGTTCGCCAAGAAGAGCTCGCGCAAGAAAAACACCTGCCACCTCGTCGAATTCGAAGGCCTGGGCCACGGCTTCTTCAACTTCAACCTGTCGTTCGAAAACTACGAGGCCACCCTCATGGCCATGGACGACTTCCTGGTGAATCTCGGCTTCATCGCGCCCGATCCAGACGCCCGCCTCGGCAGCCTCGACTGACCCGGCTCACAGCGCGTCCGCCGGCAGCAGCCAGACGATCAACCGCTTGTCGACGGCGCGCGTGGGATCGGTGAGCACTTCCGACTCGTCCGCCTCATCGAGCGAACGCGCCAGCAGAGCCGCCAGCTGGGCCGTGAAGCCGGCGCTCTGTGCTTCGCCCTCCGGATCGCCAAAGCCCAACGCCGGATCATCGAACACCCGGCGCAGGCCATCGCCCACCACCAGCACCGGCGATGACCGATCGGCCGGCAGCCCGCGCAGCGCCACCAGGGTCGCCGACTCAACTCCGAATCGCGTCTCCGCCAGGTCGCCGAGCAGGTCCAGAGCGAGGTCGCCGACCGACGCGCGTTCGAGTACGCGGGCATCGACCAGCGGCGTGGTGTCGGCCGCCAGCCGCGGCCAGTCGCGCCGCACCCGCGCCGCGACGGCGAGCGCGGTCTGCTTCATCGCCTCGGGCGTCCAGTGCCGATCCTGCCGGAAGTAGGGCGGCTGCCGGCGGCGCGCCTCCCACAAGGCCGCCGCCGGATCCAGCACCCTGGCACCGGCAGCCTCCAGGGCCGCGAGCTTGGCCGGCAGATCGGCCGGCCGCAGCGGCCCGGCAAACTTCGCCGGCAGCAGGGCCTCGGGCTGCAGGGCGAGCTTCGATGGCACCGGCACCACCAGCACCTCCGTCCCCTGCCCGCGCCAGGCTTCGAGCCGAGCGAGCAAATCCTCGGCACAACCCGGCCGCGGCGCGCGCGTCAAGCGCTCCAACTCCTCGACGGCAAACAGCCAGCCCTCACTGCCCACCATCACCTGGCGGTCGCCCTCGCCGAACGCGGTCCGTTTCCAATCCGCCGCCCGAGCCGCCCACGGCGTCTGCGCGGGTTGCCCGGCGAGGGTGGGTCCGAAGACCAGCGCCAGCAGCCCCAGCAGAGGGCCGCCACCGAGCAGCAGCCAGGGGCGACGGTGCAGCGGTCGGCGCAGGCTGGCCAGCAGAAGGGCGCTCAGCCAGGCGGCCCAGAGCAGGACGATTTCCCAAGTACCACCGATCCGCGCATCGAGCACGAGGGTGTAGGCCGTGCGTTCACCCTCGCCAGCCAGCAGGCGCAGCTTGGCGACGGCCTCAGCGAAATCGGCCGAGAGCAGCAGCACGGCCGACAAGGCCCAGACCACGGCAACCAAAACCGCACGCAGCGGCGGCGGCACCGGACCGGCGAACAGACTGCGCCCGCCGCGCGCGGCCTCGGCAGCCATGAGCAGCGCGTGCAGTGCCAGCCAGGCCAGCACGGGCGGAGCCCAGCCGCGCCAGAACAGCGCGGTCGCCGCCACCAGCAACAGGCCGGCGGCGGCCTGTCGCCGCGCACTGCCAAGACGGCGTGCCGGCAGGCAGAAACGCCGCCACAGGCCGGTGAAGCTTTCGGCCCGAAACGGTGCGCGCAGCAGGTCGGGCAGGCGTTTTTTCAGCAGCAGCAGGGAGATGGCCGTCAGCAGATCGGCAAGACCCGAGAGCAGCAGAAACAGCTGGGCCGAATAGGCCAGGGTCGAGCCCCAGACCGACCAACCGCTGCGCGTCAGCGGAGCGGCGGCGAGAGCATCGACGACCCAACCTTCCAGCGGCAGGACCAGCAGCAGCAGCTTGGCGAGGCCGGCACCGGCAAGCCCCACGGCTGCCAGCGGTCGCCGCTCCCGCGGGCGACGAGCGTGCAGTCCCAGCCACAGGCCGATCAGGGCGAGCGGCAGCAGGATGGTGAAGGGAGGGGCGGGCGGCACGGCAACGACGGGTGGCCGGGCCGCGGCCCAGCGCAACCGCAAAGCGCGTCAGCGTTTGCGGGAATCGGAGCGATTGAAGAACGATGGCAGCGACGGCAGGGGCAGCCGCAGTGAGGGGGCAGCCTTCGGCGCCTCACCAGCGTCCTTGTCTCGCGGCACGCCTTTGAGCAGGCTCGGTGTCCAGCGAGTGTCCTTGACCGTGCCCTCGCCCTGGAACTCGAAGAGCTCGCTGAACGGTCGCAGCACGAGGCCCGGCAACCCGCGCACCCGAACCTGGGTGGTAAGATCGACGGCATCGTCGATGAAGTTGATGCGCCCACTGGAAGCCAGCTTGAACACGCTGGTCAGGGCCTCGAAATTGTCGGTGAGAACGAAGCCGTCGGCGATTCGGAAGGTGCAGTTGGCCTCGGTAGCAACGTTGTAATCCTTGATCTTGCCCGGCAACAGGTTGTCGAGCAGTGGCGTCAGCGGTCCGAGGATGGGCACGGCATAGAGATTGCCGTTGAGGATGATGGCTGCGCCCTCGCCCTTGAGCGCCTTCCAGTTGTCCTCGCGTCCCTCGAACCGGAAATGCCCGGTGAGATCGCCCTCGGTCTCGGCGGTCTTCGAATAGATCTGCGCGAAGCGCTGAAAACTGACACCATCGAGACGCATCTCGCCGCGGTAGGGCCTCGGCGGCGCCGTGTCCTGCAGCCGCCCCTTGAGATCGAAGCTGCCGCCGAGCAGGCGCGCCTTGACGTCGAAGTTCGTCGTCTCGCCGACACCACTCACCTTGGCCGTGACATTCTCAAACGGCACGTTGCGACCGAACACCTCGCGCGGGAAGCGCGCCGCCTTGACCTCGACGGCAAACTCGTCGCGCTCCGGCTGCACACTCACCTGACCGCGCACATTCATCGCGCCACCGTGCACCCGGCCGCGCACGTCAAAGTTGAGGTCTCCCGCGAGGATGTGCAGGTCGCCCTGCGGCGAGGCAATGGCGTAGTCCTCGCCCAGTACGGTGTAATACCCCTCGCCCTGCTCATGGCGAAAGCTGACCTTGAAGTCGCTACCCTCACCGCCCTTGTAATCGATGAGTCCGTCGAGCTCGACCGTCGTGTCGGCCGGCAGCCGGTACTTGGCGATGTGGGCCGCGGTCTTCGGCGCGAAACAGCTGGTCACCGCCACCGGATCCACCCCCGACTTCAAACCGGTCAGGCGCACCCAGTCGGCATCATCGTCGACCTCGATGTGGGCGACCTCAGCCACGCCCTCCGGCCGCTGCAGCCGTACATTGCGGTAGTGCTGCTTGGGATCCTTGAATTCGACATCGGCGGAGAGCAGGTCGAGGTCGACCCCGCGGTACTTGAAATTGCGCAGCTCGCCGCGGCCGCGGTTGAGGCATTCCTGCAGGTCGGCCTTCGGCCCCGCACCCTCAAGTTCAAAGAAGATGTTCGAGAGCGCACTGAACTCAAAGCGGCGCAGGATCTCGCGGGTCTTCTCCATCTGCGCAAACGGCAGGAAGGCATTTGGATCCATGCGCAGCAGGGCGCGGTAGCGGAAGCCCTGGTCCTCATGCGTGAGCACCTGCGCGCTCAGCGTGCCGGTCTGATGACGCAGGACGAGGTCGCGGATATACACGCCTTCGGGAGCGACCCCGAACTTGGCCGACAGGCCGTCGAAGACCGCACCGCGGGTGCTGAAGCGGCCGCAATCGAGGCTGCCGGTGACCCGCACCGGCCGCTTGTGCGGCGCCAGCTCGCCCACCACAAACCAAACGCCGTCGAGCGCGAGGTTGGGGCTGTCGTAAAAGACGATCTCGCGCAGCTTGTCGCTGCTCAGGAAAGCCTGGGCCAGGCCGGGCAGATCGGCACTGGAGCTGAGGTGAAACTTCAGTTCCGGCGAAGCCATGCGCCAGGTCGCATTGGCACTCACCTGCCCGGTGGCATCGCGCAGGAAAAACCGCGTCAAATCCATCAGACCGGAGCGGTACTCGGCCTCGGCGACCACCTCGCGACAGGCATAACTGCCGTAGCTCATGCCATCGGCTTCCAGCACCAGCCGGGCATTCATCTCCAGCGGCCGGTCGATCTCCCCCTGCACTTCGAGGGTCAGGCGCGGTGGCGTCGCAAACTGGAAACGCTGCAGCCAGTCAAGCCCCTTCTGGATGCGCTGCTGATGGTTGCGCAGCACCTTGATGCGGTCCTGCAGGGTCAGCTGCGGTTTGTCCTGCGGCTTGTCCTTGTCCGGCGCCGGCAGCAGGATGTCGCCCGACAGATTCAGGCGGATGCCGGAAAGCATGCCCTCGGCATGGCGCAGCTCGAGCCGACGGTCGCGCAGGAAGGCGCGCGCGCTGAGGTCGCGCACCTCGAGCATCGTCGGCTCGGCCGACGCCGCATTCTCGGGCGGATCGACCGGGATGCTCAGGTTGGCCTGGCTCAATTCAAAACCCTGCACCTCGAAACGCTTTTCGAGCAGTCGACCAAACTCCACATCCATGCGCAGACGATCCACCGACACCAGCAGCTGCCGGCGGTCGGCGCGCGAATAGAGACGCACGTCGCGCGCCATCAGGCCGCCGAAGGGATCGAGCACGAGGCGGCGGAAATCCATGTGCAGGCCGCGTTCGCCGAGGCGGGCGATGACGTAGCCGCGCCAGCGTTCGCCAAAGGCCTCCGAGCCCGCATAGACGGCGGCCGCCAGCAGACCGCTGGCGATCGTCAGCTTGAGCAGGCGTCGGAGAAACCGCTTCATCAAGCTGTCACCATAGCCGCCGGGCCGGCGCTGACAAGGGTTTCAGGAGGCCGCCGCCTCGCGTTCCTTGGCCTCAAAATTCTCGCGCGCCTGCTTGCGCGCCGCCGAGACGATGTGATTGCAGGCCTCCATGCAGAGCAGCGGGATGGCCGACTCCCCCTCGCCGGCATGACCGGCCTCGGCACCGAGCTTGGCCTCGGCGGGGCCATACAGGGGCTGTCCCTCGGCGAGCGGGTAGACGATCCGTCGCAGGCATTTTGTCGCCGTGTTGCAGCAGCGCCCCAGGATCGCGCAGGCCTGGTCGTCGGTGATGCCGTTGGCGAAGCGGTACATGCCGGTCTGGCGACCGAGCAACGCGCGCAGCGGCACCGGCTCGAGCGTGCCACGCTCCTGGGCCAGCGCCATGCCGAGGGCGGCGGGATAAAAGAATTCCAGCGCCAGCCGCACGCCGGCGAGGTCTGGCAGGACCAACCGCCAGCCGCGCTTGAGATCGGGCGCCGTCTTGATGGGGCGGAAGGCGCCGGCCGCATCGTAGCGGGCGATGACACGCGCATCCTCGGGCTGTGCGTGCGTTTCCAAAGCCGCCTGGTCCGTGGCGCGGTCGTCGCGATGACGCAGTTCCCAGCCACCGGGCACGGCGCTGATGACGATCTGGCCGATGGCCTGGCGTCCCTGTTCCAGCCAGCCTGCCAGCGCCTGTTCCTGGGCCGAAGCCTGCGCGGCAGCACCCTGCCCCACGCCGGGGTGGCGACGGTCGAAATCGCGCACCTGGTCGAGGATGACATCGGCCAGATGCGGCTCGGTGCCGATGGCGCCGCTGTAGTAGAGGTGGCGACCGTGCATCTCGATGGGGTTCTGGCGAAACACCTCCATCTCACTGAGCGCCTTGCCCGGTTCCTTCTCCATGCCAAGCAGTACCGGAATGTCCTGGAAGCTGTGCAGGCCGTCGGCAATGAAGAACGGCACCACCACGACATTCGGCGCGTTCGTCAACTGCACCCAGTCGGAAACCAGCGGTGCCTCCTCCATGTAGGCGTCGAGCACCTCGGCAAATCCATAACCGCCCTCGCGGATGAGTCGCACCTGCTCCTGAATCGCCTTGGTCGAGTTCTCATTGAGGCTGGTGCCGTGGCCGACGATGACCAGGCTCGTCGCCTCGCGCGGCACGCCGGGCGCCACCTCGTCGGCCCGCTGCAGCAGCAGCCGCGTCATGTTCGGGTGAATGCCCACCGGATCGCAGTAGCAGAACGTGCGTCCGTCGCGCTGCGTCACCGGGCCGTCGAGCCGCAGCTCGCGCGGCAGCACCTGCTGGCAGAAGTAGCCCTCGCTGATGAAGTTCGGCACGATGTACACGACCTCGCCCTCCACGGCTTCAAAGATCTCGCGCATCGTCGGCTCCTCCTTCCAGAAGCAGCAGGCGACCTCGCGAAACACCCCCATGCGCCGGATCGTGTCGGCATGCTGATGGGTGGGCGCGCTGGAGTCGGGGTTCACGGTCGAACCGTGGCCGACGATGATGAGGGAGGCGTGGTAATAGGAGTTCAAGCAGGGAGGGATTACGCGGGAAAGTCAGCGAAGGACGAGGGGGAACGACACGGGACGATCGTCAAAGCTCACAGGCAGGCGGATCGCCCGCGCCAGCAGGTCGAGGTAGCGCGCGCAGGGAATCTCATGACCGCCAAACTGCGCCAGGTGCGGCGTGGTCCACTGGGTGTCATGCAGGATGAAGCCGCGCTCGCGCAAACGCCACTGCAGGTGCACCAGCGCGGTCTTTGAGGCCTGCGGTTCGCGACTGAACATGCTCTCGCCAAAAAAGGCGCCGCCGATGGCAACTCCATACACCCCGCCCCTGAGCCGGCCCTCACGCCAGACCTCGGCGCTGTGGGCGAAACCGAGCCGGTGCAGTTCCTCGTAGCTGTCAAGGATGGCGTCGGTGATCCAAGTCTCCTGGCGGTCGGCACAGCCGCGCATGACATCACCAAAGGCGGTGTTCCAGCGCACCTCAAAGGGACTGTGGCGCAGGGATTGCAAAAACCGCCGCGGGACATGAAACTCGGCCACCGGCAGGATGCCGCGCCGGCGCGGCCGGTACCACGACACCGAGCCGTCGGCCTCGCCCATGGGGAACACCCCCTCGCAGTAAGCGCAGAGCAGTTGGACGGGATCAAGCATGGCGGGCGGCCCAATGTTACGGACGCGCCCGCCGCATTGCAACCTCGGCTCAGCGACCGAGCGCGCGGCGCAGCACCGGCTCAAAAATGTCGGCCTGGCGCATGAAACCCAGGTCGCTGGCATGCGAGGCATCGGTCGCGCCCTCGGTGTCCTCGCCATAAAGCTTGTCACCCTCGATGTAATGCAGGTTCTTCACGCCCTCCTTGACCAGAGTGTCGTAGGCGGCGCGCAGGGCGGCATGGTTGTCGGTGTGAAACTGGCGCTTGAGCGGCGTGATCCAGTCGTTCGTGAACCGGCGGTCCTCGACCAGCACGATCGGCGTCTCCGGCTTGGCGGAGCGCAGCTGGCGCACCAGCGGCACGCACTTCTCGGTCACCTGCGCCGGCTGCATGTTCGGAAGGCAGTCGATGACATACACGGCGGCATCGAGCTGCACGAGGTACTCGCCGACCGCGGCATCCATGCGGCCGTTGCCGGAGAAGCCGAGGTTGACCACCGGCATGTCGAAACGGCGTCCGAGGATGCCCGTGTGCACCATGCCCGGACGGCTGGCGCAGGCGCCATGGGTGATGCTGGTGCCGTAAAACACAATTGGCCGCGGACGCGGCGCCTGCCCTTCAAACTTCGCGCCCTTGGGCACGCCGATCGACAAAAACTCAACGCCATTGTACAGCGGCAGGTAGGCGGCATACTCGCGGTAGCCGGGCGCCAGATCCTTGATGATCTCGGCCTTCACCTCCTGGGTCGCCGGCTTGGTCACCTGCACCCACTTCCAGCGGCCGTCACTGTCGCGCGCATAGAGATCGACGCCACTGACGCCGGTTGCCGGCATGTGCGGCATGCCAAGGTTGGCCTTCATCAGCTTGTAATGCACGTGGATGCTGGCGGCGTCAGTCTTGAAGCGCACCATCATGCCGGCGCTGTCGCGGCTCAGGCTCCACACCGCCGGTGTCACCCTGCCCTCGGC
>CANNUR010000027.1 GCA_947523045.1 uncultured Prosthecobacter sp. | reverse complement strand
TCGTGAACCCTCGCCCGGCCGGGTGCCCCCATCCGCGGGATCGATGCCCCCGCCTAAAGCGACCGGTCATGCGATTCAGGCCAAGCCCAAGCCTGAAGAGCCTCACCCAGTAAGACTCACGCCAAAACACGAAGGATGGAGGAGATGATGACCTCCTTGGCGACTTTGCGCCTTGGCGTGCCCAACCCAGTGCCCTGAGCGAAACGGCCCACCTCCGCCTCTCCGCCCCTCTGCGGCCAACCGGCACCCGATCGAGGTTGCCACGCGGAAAGCCACAGCGCCGACGCTGCGGCGCCCGACCGCCCGGCCAAGCCGGCGGTTGCGGCGACGGGCAAGTTCGGCTAGGTCAGGGGCCATCCTTATGAGCGATCTCCATCTTCTTGTCACCGGCTGCAAGGGCCGCATGGGCCAGGCTGTCATCAGCGCCGCGGCGGCGCAGGGCGTGGCCGTGGGCGCGGCCATCGACGTCGGCGACTCCCTGCCGGAGGTGCTCGCCGAGTGCCTGCGCCAGAAGAAGTCGCTGGTGATCGGCACGACCGGCCACACCGACGCCGAACTGGCGGCGATCCGCGAGGCGGCGAAGTCCCTGCCGGTCGTCTTTGCCTCGAACTTCAGCGTCGGCGTCAACACCCTGTTCTGGCTGACCCGCAAGGCCGCCGAACTGCTCGGTCCGGACTTCGACCTCGAAGTCGTCGAGATGCACCACCGCATGAAGAAGGACGCGCCGAGCGGCACCGCCCGCACTCTGGTCGAAATCCTCGCCGACGTGCGCGGCCTGTCCTATGACAGCGACTGCCGCCATGGCCGCTTTGGCGACGTCGGTGCGCGTACGCCGGTGGAGATCGGCGTGCACGCCCTGCGCGGCGGCGACGTGGTCGGCGATCACACGGTCATCTTTGCCAACACCGGCGAACGCGTCGAACTGACCCACAAGGCGAGCAGCCGCGACACCTTTGCCGGCGGCGCCGTGCGCGCCGCGCGCTGGCTGGCCGGCCCGCCCGCCGGTCTGTACGACATGCAGGACGTGCTCGGCCTGAAGTGAGATGACCGCCTACGGCATCGCCTTCGGCTCGAACCTCGGCGACCGCGCCGCGAACCTCTGCGCCGGTCTCGAACAGCTGCAGGCGCAACTGCCCGGGGTCCGGGTAACGGCGCGCGCCGGCTGGTATGAGACCGAGCCGGTCGATTGCACCCCCGGCACCCAGGCCTTCCTCAACTCGGTCGTCGAGATCGAGTCGGCCCTGCCCGCCGCCGCGGTGCATGCGCAGCTGCAGGCCATCGAGCAGGCGCTGGGCCGGCCGCGCGAGCGGGAGAAAAACGCGCCGCGACCGCTCGACCTCGATGTGCTCTATGCCGGCGATCTCGTCAGCGACGATGCCGCGCTCGTGCTGCCGCATCCGCGCCTGCACCTGCGTCGCTTCGTGCTGGCGCCGCTGGCGGAGATCCGGCCGCGGCTGATCCTGCCCGGTCACACGCGGAGCATCGCCGAACTGCTGGCCGCGCTCACCGACGATCCGTCCGCCGTGCGCCGGCTCGGCGACTGGGGTGAAGCGCCTTGACGCTGGGCTGCGGCCGGGCTGATTGCGGCGTGAGAACCGCCCTGCTTCTGCTTTTGACCGCCCTCTTCGCCCAGGCCCAACCCGTTGCCCGCACCGTCATCGCCCACCGCGGTGCCAGCGGTCATCTGCCCGAGCACACCCTGGAGGCGGTGGCCATGGCCCACGCACTTGGTGCCGACTACATTGAGCAGGATGTCGTGCTCAGCCGCGACAACGTACCGGTGGTGCTGCACGACGTGCATCTCGACACCGTCACCGATGTCGCCACGCGCTTTCCGGACCGCCGCCGCGCCGATGGTCGCTGGTACGCGCTTGATTTCGACCTCGCCGAACTCAAGCAGCTGCGTGTCACCGAGCGCTTTCACGCCAAGACCGGCAAGCAGGTCTTCCCGAAGCGTTTCCCGATCTGGCAGAGCCAGTTTCAGATCCCGACCCTGGAGGAGGAGCTGGAACTCATCGCCGGCTTGAACCACAGCACCGGCCGCGTCGCCGGCATCTATCCCGAGATCAAGAAACCCGCCTGGCACCGCGCCCAGGGCCATGACCCGAGCCCGATCGTGCTCGCCGTGCTGCGCAAGCACGGTTACCAGGACAAGGACGACGCCTGCTTCGTGCAGTGCTTCGAGCACGCCGAGGTGCGACGCCTGCGTCACGAACTCGGCTGGCAGGGCCGGCTCATCCAACTGCTCGGCGGCGGTGGCAAGGGCGAGGACGGCACCAACTTCCAGCACCTGCGCACACCGGCAGGCCTGGCGGAGCTGGCGACGACCGTTGACGGCATCGGCCCGGCCCTCGCCAGCGTGCTGGAGGGCGACACGCCCGCGCAGCGTCGCCTCACGACGCTGGTCGCCGACGCCCATCGCGCCGGCCTGCGCGTGCATCCCTACACCGTGCGCGCCGACGAACTGCCGAAGTGCGTGGCGAGCGCGGAGGAACTCATGCGCGCGCTGTTCGACGAAGCCGGTGTCGATGCCGTGTTCTCGGATTTCCCCGGCATTCGCTGAGCGATTCAGGCGCGGTACAAACCGCGCACTTCATTGGCGAGGATCTCCAATCCCTCCTGCACCACCTGGCGCGGCTGTGAGAAGGTCAGGCGCAGGCATTCCTGCGGGTGGCGCCAGGGCTCGTCGAGGCCGAAGGCGAAGTAGTGGCCCGGGATGACCAGGACGTTGCGCTCCTTGAGGCGGCGGTAGAGTTCGGCGGCGGGCACCGGCAGGTCCTGGAGCCAGAGCCAGAGGAAAAACGCGCCCTCCTGCTCGTGCAGGGCCCAAGGCAGGTCCGCGCCGAGCGCATCGCTCAGCACGGCGGTGGCGAAGGCGGCGCGCTCGCGGTAAAAGGGCCGGATGACCTCGCGCCCCAGCCGCAGCAGGCGGTCGTCGGCGAGCAGCGGGGTGAGCAGGGCCTGACCGAGGTTGCCGTTGGCGAGCGAGACGATGGCGTTCATGTTGGCGAGCGCCTTGACGATGGGGGCATCGGCCACGAGCACCGCCGTGCGCAGGCCGGGCAGGCCGACCTTGCTCAGGCTGATGCTGAAGACCATGCCCGGCTCCCAGTGCGGCCGCCAGTCGCCCTGCAGCACGCCGGGAAAGGGATGGCCGTAGGCGTTGTCGACGAGGAACGGAAGGCCCTGCGCGCGGGCGAGATCGCGCAGGCGCTCGAACTCCGCGGGCGTCAGCACGTTGCCGGTGGGATTGGTCGGGCAGGACACGCACATTGCGGCTATGTCCGGCGTCAGGCGCAGGCGCTCGAAATCAACGCCATACTTGATCGTGTGCGGTCCGCGCCGCTCGATGCGGGCCGGCAGGCCGGTGAACTGGCCTTCGGCAAGCGCCTGGTTGGCGTAGCCGATGTAATCGGGCAGCAGCGGAAACAGGATGCGTTTGCGACCGCCCGCCGCCTCGCCGGCGAGCAGGTTGAAGAGCAGGAAGAAGCCGGTTTGACTGCTCGGCACGACGGCGATGTTTTCCGCTCCGACCTGCCAGCCGCACTCGCGACGGAGGAAGCCGGCCATGGCCTCGCGGAAGACCGGGCTGCCGCCGGGCGGCTCGTAGTTGAGCAGGGCGCGATCGAGCGCGGCGCCGTCGTCGAGCAACTCGCGCACGCGCTCGCGCCAGAGCGACTGCACCTCCGGGATGGCGGCCGGTTGACCGCCGCCGAGCATGCGCATGTCGGGGTGGGTCGACAGGGCCGCGCCGAGGTCGTCCATGAGTTCCTGAATGCCGCTGGGCCCGCCGAGGCGCTGGCCGATGCTGGAGAAATCGGGCATGAGATCGCCAGCCAAGAGCCGGTGCTGGCAGACGTCAAGCGCCGTCGCAGGCACGCAGGGCCTTGATCAGCGGGCCACGCGCGGCAGCCAATCCCTTGTAACTCGCCACCGCCTCCGGCATCGATTCCAACGAGGTGGCGAGTCGCCCGGCCAGGCCGGGTTCGGCGGCGAGGCCATCGAGCCGGTGATGACTGAGGCGGATGCCGAACAGCAGCACGGGCGCCTCCCGCAACCGGGTCAGGAACTGGGTTTCCAGGCGCAGCCAGGTCGTGGACAGCGTCGCCGTGGCATCCAGGCCGGGCAGGTCGCGCACCGGATGGTGGTTGAGTTCGGTGTCGGCACTCAGGCCCCAGTTGTCGCGCTCCCAGCAGGCGCCGGGTTCAAGACGGGCAAGAAAGGCGGCGATGCCGCGCCCGACTTCCTCCTGCAAACCGGGCACCGGCGCATGCACCTCGGCCAGCGGTCGGCCGAGCTTGGCTTCGAGCGACCAGGACGAGGGAAACACCACGACCCCGCCGAGCAGGCGATGGCCATCGGCGGGATCGGCAGAGAGCAGCAGCCAGTCGGGCTCAAGCCGGCGCGCCGATTCCTGCAAGGTGGCCAGGGGCGGCTTCAGTGCGGCCGCCTCGCTCAGCCAGGCGAGCGCGCTGGCGGCCGCGGTGCGCCCCTCCGGCAGGCACTGCGCGTGGCGCTCGGGGGCCAGGCCCATCCAGCGATGGCGCTCAGCGAGACAGGCCGGATCCGAGCCGCGCCAAAAGCGCGTCGCATCGCCGGGTCGCAGGTGCATCTGCCAGCGGTGGCCGGCTTCGGGAAACAGACGCTGCCAGTCGGGAGTCATCAGCGGTCAGGATGGAGCGTGGCGCGACAACCGTCGCGGTCAAGCCCACCGGCCCCTTTTCCCTTATTCCTTTTCCCTCACCCCTAGCGCACATCGCGCCAGAGCCAGCGCAGGGCATCGGGCAGGCTCGGCCCCATGCCACGGCTGCCGTGGAAGCACTCGTTCCAATCGACCCGATGGTCGTAGCCCATGTACTTGAGGCTGGCCTGCATCATGCGGTTGGCGAGCGGCCAGTTGCCGAACTGGTTGTCAAGGTCGTTGGTGCCTTCGAGCAGGTACACGCGGATCGGCTTGCGCTCGCTGACGCGCAGCAGGTAGGGGTAGGCATTGCCGCCGCGGATGTCGACGAAGGTGCCGACCCAGCCGAGCACCTTGTGAAACTGGTCGGGCCGCTCCCAGGCGGCGGTGAAGGCGCAGATGCAGCCGGAGGAACCGCCGGCAATGGCGCGCGCCTCGGGTTCGGAGCGGAATTGCACGGCGAAGCGACGGCTCACTTCGGGCAGGATTTCCTCGATCAGGAAGCGCGCATAGGCATCGCCCAGGCTGTCGTACTCGAAGCTGCGGTTGGCGGGCTTGGCGCCCGGCGGCTGGCCGGCCTTGCGCCCCGGATCGATGAAGACGCCGATGGTCACCGGCATCTCCTTTTGATGGATCAGGTTGTCGAAGACGATGCCGGCGCGCATCGGCCCGTTGGGATCCACGTGACGGCTGCCGTCCTGCCAGACCATCAGGCAGGCGGCCTCGCCGGCGCGGAGCTGGGCCGGCAGGTAGACGGTGACCTCGCGCGCCGTGTCGGGAAAGATCCGGCTCTGCTCCCAAGTGAACTTTTCCAGCCGTCCCTCCGGCACGCCAGGCTGGCGCTGGCTGTCGGCGCTGTACTCGTAGTGCTCGATGTGAACCATGCCGGCGACGCGTGGCATGCCATCGACCTCAATGCGATACTGAAACTCCTGGAAATTTGCCATCTCAAGCACCAGCACCTGCAGGCCGTCATCGCCGAGGCGGACCATGTCGCCCAGCAGTTCGCCGTTGCCGCGCACGACACGCGCGGGCTGCATGTCCATCACGGCCCAGGCCACCGTGGTGCCCGCGATCTTCGCGGCCGGCTTGCCCTGCATGAGGTTCTGTCGACCAAACCAGCGCACGACCCGGTCATGCAGCGCCTGTGTGGCCGCCGCATCGGCCGGCTCGTGCAGGGCACGCAGCAGCGCTTTCGGCGTCAGCACCGACTGCTGCTGCCCGAAGGCGGAGACGGCGAGGCAGAGGGCGGACAGCAGGACAACGAAGCGCATGACGCCATACCGAACGCGACGATGGGCGCCGGCTTTCGGCAAAGTTCCCATGCCGCGCTCAGAGCATGCCCGGTTCGTAGCGCGGCGTGGTCGTCGCCGTGCGATTGCGCAGCACCGGATCGTCGAGCGCGCGATCGACCGCGTCCTGCAGCGCGCCCGAGGCGAGGTCGCGCAGCAGCGGCACTGGCGAACCGCTGCCCGGCACATAAGCCGGTCCCTGGCGGTCGCCCTGGAAGATCTCGCTGTGGACAATCTGACCGCTCGACGAATCCAGCACGGTCACGCGCACCTTGGCGCGGGCGTAGGGTCGCACCAGCATCTGCAGGTAGAGTTCCTGCACCTCGCCGGTGATGACGTAGCGCGAGGTACCTCTCTGACTCAGCATGCCGCGCGCCTCCAGGCCGTAGGCGAAGGCGTTGGTGACCACCAGAGCAACCGGCACACGTGTCTGCACCCGTTCGATCGGCGTGCCGACCTGCGTGCGCACGGTGCCGAGCAACTGCGCCTCCACGCCACGCTGGTCGCTGAATTCACGCACACTGAATTCGGGCGGCCCGGGACGCATCTGTCCGGTCGCGGGCACGTAATCGAGACTGACCTGCGAGGTGGTGGTGCAGGCGGCCACCGGCAGCAGCGCGGCGAGCAGGAGGAAGCGAAGTCGGTTCATGGCGAAGCGCACCGATAACCACGCTTGCGCGTTGTTCAACAAGCCTTCCTCGGGGCGCCCCCCATAAAAAAAACAACCCTGTCGGATTTGGCGCTCAGGAAAAAAACCCCCAAAACCTGAAGCCAATTCATTTACCCGACAGGGTTGATTTTTGGGTTATATTCTTTTTGCCGCCTCGGAGGCAACAGCAAAAAGAGAAAGAGAGGAAAAAACCTTCGCCTGTGGATACGATGTCATCACAGAGACCATTCATCGTCAGTTTTTAAGCCCGCCATGAGATCCTGCATTTGCCTGATTTTTGTCTTTTTCTGCGCCCTGCAACCTGATCTTCTGCGCGCCCAGCTCGGCAGTGCCGTGCAGCAGGTGATCGTGGCGCGTGCGCCCGACTGGAATGCCTCGAAGGCAAGGCTGCAGGCCTTTGAACGTCCGCATCCGTCCGCGCCCTGGCACCCGGTGTTCGAACGCGAGGTGCCGGTGCTGCTGGGTCGCGCCGGCCTGGCCTGGGGCCGCGGGGTTTTCACCCCGCCGCGCGGAGCCTCCCCGGTGAAGGTGGAGAAGGATCGACGCGCCCCGGCCGGGGTTTTCCAACTCGGCGCGCTCTTCGGCTACGCCGCCCAGCCGCCGGCGGGCAGTCGCTGGCCCTACCTGCAGGTCGGCCCTTGGGACGCCTACATCGACGACCCAAACCACCCGCAGTACAATCGCCATGTACGGGTTGATCCGCGCCAGGTGCCGCCGTGGTTTGAAAAGCAGCGCATGCGCCTGGGCGACGCCGCCTACACCTGGATGCTGGAGATCCGCCACAACCAGATGCCCGTGGCGCCGGGTTATGGCAGCGCGATCTTCTTCCACGTGCGCCGCGGTCCGGACGTGCCGAGCGCCGGTTGCACGACGATGGCGCGCCCGGATCTGGAGCGGCTCATCCGCTGGCTGCGGCCGCAGGCCTCACCGCACTACGTGCTGCTGCCCGAGGCGGAGTACGCGCGGCTCCGGCAGGCTTGGCGACTGCCCTGAGGCTTCACCGGCCTGCTGCGAGTGGTGAAAATGCCGGACCGTAAGGGACCGGCACCGGCTCAGCGCGCGGCCGGCTGCCAGTTCTTGACGAACTCGAGGCAGCGGGTGACGTCGGGCACGCTGTTTTCCCAGTTCGACTCGTACTCGACGTGCAGCGGACCGGGGTAGCCCTGGGCATGGAACTCGGCGAGGATGGCGGGCACGTTGGAGACACCCTGGCCGTAGGGCACGTCGTGGGCCTTCGGATTGCCGGCCTCGTTGAGGTCCTTGAGGTGGCTGTCGAAGATGCGGCCCTTGAGCAGGCGAATGCATTCGACCGGATCGAGGCCCGAGCGCACCCAGTGGCCGGTGTCGGCGCAGGCGCCCATGCGCGGGTCGCGATCCTTGACCAGGCTGAGGATGTATTCCGGATCCCAGAAGCGGTAGGCGCGGTCGAGCGGGCGCTTCGGATGGTTGTGAATGGCCATGCGGATGTCGAATTCCTTCACCAGCGCCTCAATGGCGTCGAGCGCGTTGACGTCCGGCTCGGTGACGACCACGCCGATGCCCATGCCCTTGCAGAACTCGAAGACCTTGCGGTTCTCCTCGGCGTTGGCGCCGAGCTTGACGACGCCATAGGCGACGGCGGTCAGGCCCTTCTCAGCCAGTCGGGCCTTGACCTTGGCGATGACCTCGGGCGGCGACTCGTGATTGAACAGCACGTCGGGCTGCTCGGCCGAGAGCTTCTGGCGCGGATAAAATTCAATCGTCTTGCCACCGGCCTGGGCGGTCTTGTCGATCGCCTCCATGACCGAGAACAGGCGGAAGGTGTAGGCCTGGCAACCCGCGTAGAAGTGACCGACCTTGGCGCTGGCGGGGATTTCGGCGGCCGGCGCGGTGGCGACCAGCAGGGCAAGGAGGCAGAAAAGAGCTTTCATGGATGGGCGGAAGGAACGGCCACAGGCGCGGCTTCTTGCAGTGTGCACGGACTCAGGGTCTGGCGCCGGTGATCTCGTCCTTCAGGCCCGGAGGCCGGGCGAGCAGGGACGGACCGGGCGCGGGCGTTGCCTCGGGCGGCAGGGCGGGCACCTCGGGCGCAGGCGCGGCAGGCGCGTCCGGCACCGACTTGCCCAGGGAGGGCACGGGCGGCGCAGCCTTCGGCATTGGGGTCCGCCAGGGCGCGGCGCCGAGGAAATGGGCGAGCAGGGCGCCGAGGATCATCGATCCGCCGATGAAAACAGAGGCCCGCAGCCACAGCGGCACGTACTCGTTCTCGGGCAGCAGCACCTCCTCGGGATGAATCGTCGGCGGCGCGTCGACGGCGGTCTTGGTCCAGCCACCGGGGCCGCCGGACTCGACGACGGCAGTGTCGCGGAAGAGCAGTTCGGCAAAGCCAATGGTCGGCTGCTCGGCCGGCTCGGTGGGCAGGCCGCTGGTGAGGGCGCCACCGGTCGGCGCGGCGGGCTTGGGACCGACCGGGACCAGCGGCACGGTGCGGGGGCGCACGACCGGAACTTCCGGAACGGGCACCGGCGCCGGGGCAACGCGGGCGGGGAAAAGGGCGCCAATGCGGGCGAGCAGCGCGGCGCGACTGCCGGTGGGCGCGCCGTCGAGGATCTCGGCATCGAGCAGGCGCACCAGGGCCTCGCGCTCGGGCGCGGCGCGGTTGGAGCGGGTGCCACTGCCGATGAGCAGTCGACCGAGGGCGGCCAGCCAAGGAGCGCCCCAGTGGCCGGCGGCGGTGGGCGGCAGCAGGAAGGCAGGATCCAGACCGCGACCGGCGAGGGCGGCCAGGGTCGGATGCACGCGCAGCCGCAGCGACCACTCCGGCCAGTCGTCGAGCCGGGCTTCGAGCAGGGCAGCGGCGCCGGGGCCGGTCTGCGCGGCCTGCGGGCAGAGGAAAAGGTCGTCGAGGCGCAGGCGAGCCATTTCCAGGCCGGCCGGTTCCAGGGCGGACAAGGCGGCATCAATGCGGCCGAGCAGGAGATGAATTTCAGCAGGTTCGAGCGCCTGGCGAGCGCGCAGGATGTCGGCGAGCGACGGCCCTTCGGGCAGGCCCTCGGCGAGGCAGGCCAGGCCATCCGCCTCCGCAATGCGCAGCACCGGCAGAACGGGCAACGCACCGCCCTGAAGCGCGTGCACACGGCGGCAGAGTTCGAGCGGGCGGGTGCCGGCCAGGCGGGCGGGCGGTAGCGCCTCCATGAGCACGGCGCGGCCGCTCTCGGCCAGTTCCCCGCGCAGCGCGTAGGGATTGGCGGGATCGAGGCGCTGGCTGAGCGCGCGCACGGCCGGGGCGAGGGCGCGGGCGACCTCCTGCAGGGCGGGCAGTTGCGGGGCCAGCAGGGGGCGCGGGCGCTGTTCGGGGGCGATCTCGCCGCCGGGCAACTCGAGTCGGCCGATCTCGCGGCGCAGCACGCGCAGGGCATCGAGCGACCCCGGGCTGGCGGCGCTCAGGCAGGCGGCAAGCAATGGGGCCAGGTCAGCGGTCGGAGCCGAGTCGGCGGAGGTGTGGACGAGTTCCTGGAGAAAGCCGCGCAATTGGCGCGCCGCCTTGTCGAAAGCGCTGACCATGGGCCGCGCACTGACCGCTTCACGGGTGAGCTGAAAATCGCTGACCCGCACCTGCAGTTCGCTGGCACCGGCCTGCACGACGCGCAGGCTGTCGAGCACGGCGGCGGGCAGGACACCGCCGCGGCCGAGCAGGGCAGCGGCGGCCTTGAGCGCCTCGTAGGAAACGGCGGCCGCCATCCAGGCCGGCAAGGCGTTCTGGCGTGCCAGATAGCCCTGCAGCGTCTCGCCATCGACATGGCTGGTGATGTAGTAGGGATTGCCCTCGTCGACGCCGAAATCGAGCAGGCGCGCCAGCAGCGGATGGCCGGACTGGCGCAGGCGCCGGCAGGCCTCGTCGTAAGCCGCCCCGTCGGTCAGCGGCTCCAGCAGGACGTGGCAGTGGACAAACTCCATGCGCCGCATGTCGAAGGCGAGCACCGCCACCTGACGGCTGTCGCGGACAAGCTCGACATTGCCCTCGTCCGCGTTCTGGACGATTTGATAATGTCTGAAGAGGCTGGGTTCCGGCATGGGCCTGCGTGGGACGGGGGTGAGGGCCAGTGTCCGGCCTCCGGGGCGCTTTTCAAGGACGGACTCGGTCGAGTTCGCCATCCGCGCGGCTTTTTGCGACACCCGCAAATGCCGCCTTGTTGCCAACGCCAGCTTCCGCTAAAACGAGGGCATGACCCAGACGCAGCGCGAAGCCCTTTTCGACATCCTCGCCCTCGCCATCCATGCCGACGCCCTGGTTTCACTGACCGAGGAAGACCTCATCCAGCAGGGCTTCGTCCAGCGCGGCTGGAAGCCGGTGCGGGGCCGTGCAGAATTCATCGAAGCCTCGTTCGAGCGCGCCCGCGAGGCCGCCGACAGCGACGACGCCATGATGGACTACCTGGCGGAACGCGCCGCCGAGTTCGCCGGGGCCACCGCCCAGAAGGAGGCCTGTGCGGCGATCCGCACCGTGCTCGAAGCCGACGGCACGCCGGCCGAGGAACAGGAGTTCTTCCACCTCTTCATCCAGGCCCTGCCGCGGGTCGGCTGAGGCGCCCTGCCCTCGCCTGACGACAGACCATGCAAGTACGGTCCCGCCTGGCCGCCGGGCGCACTGGGCCGCGGCTTCCCGTCTCCCCTTCCCCGGGTCGCCTCATCCGGGCATGAAAAAGGCCGTCCCCCATGAGGAGGACGGCCGGGAGGGGAAGACGCCGGATCAGCGGGCCGCGACAGCGGCGGTGCGGGCGGCGATGGTGGCCTGATGGGCGGCACGCAGGCCTTCGAGGCCGCGGTAGGTCTTGCCCACCTTGGCACAGAGGCCCCGGCTGACCAGACCCTGCAGCTTCTCGTAGGAGCGCAGGCGGAGCATCTCCTCGCCACCGCTGACCGCATTCTTGAGTTTCAAATTGTCGTAGACCAGCTTGAAGAGCGCGTTGAACTCAAGGGTCTCGCCTCCGGAAAGGACATTGACGAGCTCGTCGGTCACATGGTCGGGGACGCGGCGGGAGAAACGTGTTTTGCGAGTCGGTGTCGTAGCCATAGAGGCTTGGAGCATAACACCAACCGTGAACTTTGCGACGCTTTTATGCTTCTCGAACGAAGTTTTCCACATTCCCACACTCTCTGGAAAGAAGCGCCCGCGAGCGGCGTTTTCTTTTCACCTTCCCGGGCGAATGTATGCACATGGCATGGTCATTCACGGGGCCGGAGCGGCGATCTTGAAGAGCGCCTTCTTGGTGCGGATGAATAGGGCGCCATCGGCAACAGCCATGCCCGCCGAGATCGGATCCGGCAGGACGTTGCGGGCGAGGATTTCGAAGGTGGCCGCCGCGCGCACGACGTGGGTTTCGCCGCGGTCATTGCAGAAATACAGGCGGTCGCCGGCTGCGATCGGCCCCGGCAGGTGCTGACCGTTGAGGCGGTCCTCCCAGACGTCCTCGCCCGTGAGCGGGCGCGTGCACGAAACGATGCCGCCGCGGGTGACCTGGAAGAGCAGTCCGTTGACCAGCACGGGGCCGGCCTCGCTGGCGTTGCGCTTCTCGCGCGTCCAAAGGATATGGCTGTCGGTGATGTCGCCCTGCATGCGGTCATCAACGCGCACGCCGAGGGTGTGGGCGCGCTCGGAGCCGGTGTTGAGGATGAGGACGTTCTCATGCAGCAGCGGCCGGATGGCGGCGTTGAAACCGCCATGCCGGATCGTCCACAGTTCCTTGCCGGTGGCCGGGTCGTACCCGAAGGCGGCGCGCGAACCGATGCTCACCAGGGTGGAACGACCGGCGAGGTCGAACACCGTCGGCGTGTGGTAGGCCTTGCGCATGTCGCCGCCGCGGGTCGGCTTGCCGTTGGCATCGAGATCGCCATAATCCGTGGTGCGTTCGGTCTTCCAGACGGTGGCACCGGTGCGCTTGTCGAGCGCGGTGACAAACTGGGCGTTGATGCCGTCGAAGGTGAGGATGAGCAGGTCGCCATGAACGATCGGCGAACTGCCCGGGCCGCGGTAATGGCTGACATTGATGTCGCGTCGCTGCCAAACGACGCGGGCGGTGACCGGATCGATCCGGGCGGTGCCGTAGGTGCCAAAGTGCACGTAGAGGGCATCGGCCTCCAGCACCGGCGAGGGCGCGGCGTAGTTGTTGAGCGGGTTGCCGAGATCCTCAGGCGTGGCGTTTTCAAACAGCGGCAGGTGGTGCACGACCTTGCCGGTCTGGCGGTCGATGCCATAGACGAACTGCGTCTTGCCATCCTCGGTGGCGCTGGTGAACCAGATGAGGTCGCCACCAATCACCGGCGTGCTGTGCCCCTCGCCCTCAAGGTCGGTCTTCCAAACGATGTTCTTGCCGGTGGCGGCATCCCATTCCAGCGGCAGGCGCGCGGCCTCGGCGGCCGGCACGATGCCGTCATTCGTCGGTCCGGTGCGATCCGGCCAGAACAGCGGCGTCGTCGCCGGCTGGGCGCCGAGACCGGTGGCAAGCAGAAGGACGGCGGCGCAGGCGCGCAGGAGCGTGGGAGGGATGGACATGGCGGTACAGGACGGGGGTGGGCTTCCGCTTCTATCGCACAGCGAAACGCCGTCCCGCGCAACCGCAAAGTCACACTCAGCGCCGGCGCTCGTACCGGCGAAACTCCAGCCCCTCGGCCTGGCCAAGGACTTCCTTCAACTCAAACAAGGCCTCGTAAGGCGGAAAAAAGGCGTCGCCCTCGTGCTCGCCCGCCACCAGGGTCAGATACAACTCGTCGCACTGCGGCAGCAGTTCGGCGTAGACCTGGGCGCCGCCGATGACAAAGAGTCGCTCGCCCCCCGGACAGGTGGCGTCGAGTTCGGTGAGGTCGCGCAGCACGGTGATGCCCTCGCGCGGCGGCATCGGGCGACTGAGCACGAGGTTGTGGCGACCCGGCAGCGGCCGGCCGATCGATTCAAAGGTCGTGCGCCCCATCAGCACCGGGTGACCGAGGGTGGTGCGCTTGAAGAACTTCAGGTCCTCCGGATGATGCCAGGGCAGCGCGCCCTGATGACCGATGACCCGGCGGGCATCGGTGGCGACGATGGCGGCGAGGCGCAGGCTCATGGTTCCTTCACCCAGGGCAGGCGCACGCGCGCGTGGTAGATGGCCGACTTGCCTTCGTGGCTGGAGTAGTAGCTGACATGCAGCTGGCCCTCGTGCCAGACGAGGCCGGGATAACTGCAGTCGCCGCCGCTGGGCAGTTCCAGCAGGGGTTCCAAACCGGTCTTGGTCATCTTGTAGAGCACCATGTGCGGTCCCGGCGTCTGCCCAAAGCCGCGCGAGCCGGCGACAAGCGAGCCATCGGGCAATTCAATGAAGTTCGGCCCGCCAAGCGGCACCGACAGCGCCGTCCAGGTCCACTGGCGGTAGGGCGCCTGGGCGACGCCGATCGCGCCCTTGCGGTCGCCGGCCTCCCGGCGTACGAGCGCCACTGCCGAGCCATCCTTGAGGAAGCGCAGGGTCGTTTCGTTGGGCTGGCCGGGCACCTGCAGGATCGAGGAGAGCTGCCAGACGCGGCCATCGGCGCTGCTGTAGGTTTTCAGCGACCACTCGTCCTCAAACTTCGGTCCGCCCGTGGTCGGGTAGCAATTGTAGGCGGCCCCATAAAACTTGCTGTCGGCCGGGTTCACCGTCACCCGCCAGAGCCAGTCGCCTTCGGCCAGCAGCTTCTGCGGCGGGGTCCAGACCTTGCCATCGATCGAGGTTGCATAGCGCGGCCGCCGGCCCTTGAGCTGGGTGCCCTCGTAGATCGAGCCACCGCAGAGCAGGTAGAGCTGCTTGCCATCGGGCGTGACCTGGAACTTCGGATCGCGCAGGTCAACCCCGGCCTCGGCAATCGTGGCGTAGTCCACCCAGGTGTCGCCACTCGACGAAATGAGCACGCGGATGACGCCGTCGCCGCCGACATGGCCATTGCCCTCGCGGAAGCAGCAGAGGAAGAGGTTCTTGAAGCGGACGAGGTCGGTGAAGGCGTTGTGCGGCGCCTTGTCCCAGATCTTCTGGACCGAGACGATCTCGGCCTGCTGGGCCGGCAGCGCCAGCGCGGTCAGCAGCGCCAGGGCGAGGGTCAGGAATGCGGGTTTCATGGTGACAGTCATACGCGCCCCGCCGCGCGACTCCAGCGCCATCTTGCGCGGAGGCAACGGCGGGTGCCGCGGCTCAGGGTGGGGGTGGTTCGGTGGCGCCGCGCGCGGCCTTTTCCCACTCGCGGCGGTAGTGATCGAGTCGCTCCTTGATGCGTCCCTCCAGGCCATTCGTGGTCGGCTCGTAATACACGCGACCGCCCTCCAGGCAGCGCTGCGGCACAAAGCCCCCCTCAAAGTCATGCGGGTACAGGTAGCCCTCGCCATGGCCGAACTGCTTGGCGCCGGCATAATGCGAATCGCGCAGGTGCTTGGGCACCGGCAGGGTGCGGGCGCCGCGCACGTCCTCGAGTGCGGCGTTGATGGCGGCATAGGCGCGATTGCTCTTCGGCGCGGTGGCGATGTAGATGACCGCGTGCGAGAGCAGGATGCGCGCCTCGGGCATGCCGATGGACTCGACCGCCTGCTGGGCCGCCACGGCGACGCGCAAAGCATTGCTGTCGGCCAGACCGACGTCCTCGCTGGCGGCAATGACGATGCGCCGGGCAATGAAGCGGATGTCCTCGCCGGCATGCAGCATCTTGGCCAGCCAGTACACCGCCGCATCGGGATCGGAGGCGCGCATCGACTTGATGAAGGCGCTGGCGGTGTCGTAGTGGGCGTCGCCATCGCCGTCATACACGACGGTCTTCTGCTGGACCGACTGCTCGGCGGCGGCGAGATCGACAATGACCCGGCCCTCGGCGTCGGGCGGGGTCGACAGCACGGCGAGTTCGAGGGCGTTGAGGCACTTGCGGGCATCGCCCTCGGCAATGGTGGCCAGGTGGCGCGCCGCCTGTGGGGTTAGCACGGCCTGCTGCGTGCCGAGGCCGCGTTCGCGGTCGGCGAGGGCACGCGCCATGAGCGACTCAAGCTCGGCGATGCCGAGCGGTTCAAGGGTGAAGACCTGGGAGCGACTGACCAGCGGGCTGTTGACGTAGAAAAACGGGTTGTGGGTGGTGGCACCAATGAAGCGCAGGGTGCCGCGCTCGAGGTGGGGCAGCAGCACGTCCTGCTGGGCCTTGTTGAAGCGGTGGATCTCGTCGACAAACAGGATCGTGGCCTGGCCGTTGAGACGCTTCAGGCGCTGGGCGGCCTCGGCCTCGCGGCGGATGTCGGCGACGCTGCTCTCGACGCCGCTGAGGGTGACAAAACGCGCCTTGGTTTCCAGGCTGATGATGTGCGCCAGGGTCGTCTTGCCGACGCCGGGCGGGCCGTAGAGCAGGATCGAGGAAAAGCGGTCCGACTGTACCGCGCGGCGCAGCAGCTTGCCCTCGCCGAGGATGTGGCCCTGGCCGGCGTACTCGGCCAGGCTGCGCGGACGCATGCGCGCGGCCAGTGGCGCGTCCGGCGCGGCGTCGATCGCCGCGGCGCCGGCATCCGGGGAGGCAAAAAGGTCGTCGCTCACGGCGCTTCCATCGTCGCAGTCGCGGAGTTTTGCAAACGCGCGGCACTCAGCTTGGCCCACTGTTCGTGGCGGCAGCGTTCGGCAGTGGCACGTAGCCCTCGGGAATGCGGCGTTCGGCCGGCACGTCGAGCTTCTTTTCCAGATCCTTGAGGGTGTTGATCAGGGTCGGCGGCCGCTGCTTCTGGTCGTAGGCGGCGCGCAGCAGGTCGTAGCCGCGCTGCCAGTGGGCCGGGTCGGCCGCCTGGGCGAACTGGTAGCCGGCAAAGCGGCGGAAGCGGGCGTTGCCGGTCAGCTCGGCCATCTTCAGGTAGCACTCGGCTGCGCGCGCCGGCTCGTAGGTGCGTCGCTCGTAGAGTTCGGCCAGCGCGTTCCACAGCCGGGGTTCCTCGGGCAGCACGCGCAGGCCCTCGAGCAGGATGTCATGGCCGCGGCGGATGTGCTCGTGGAAGAGCTTGCCGCGCACCGCCGGGTTGAGCGACGTGTCGTTGAGGTAGTGCGAGGCGGCGTTGTAGGCCATGTGCCAGGCGGCCTCATCCCAGTAGTGCTCGTAGCGCGGCTGCAGGCGGGTGGTGATCTGGAACAGGCTGTCGACCGCCGCCCAGTTGACGTTTTCCCAGGCGTTGTAGGCGCGCAAGTAGGTGAAGCTGGCGACCAGTGAACGCAGGCCGCCGAGCGAGGCGGCGAAGCTCATTTGACCGAGCTGGTCGCGCAGGCCGAAGTCGGGCATCGGCGTGAGCAGACGGGCCTCGCGCAGGGTGGCGGTGGCGGCCTGCTCAACCGGCAGCTTGACCAGGCCGAGCAGCAGCAGGACGGAGAGGGCCTGGAGGCGGCGCTTCATCAGAGCTCCTTTTCGACGAACAGCAGGTGCGAAACCACCGCGTAACCGGTGAGGTAGAGCAAGGCGGTGCCGCTCATCGCCAGCGCCGCGCTGGCGCCGACCGATTCGCCGTTGATGACGTTGTCGACCACATCAAAGACGCCGAGGTCGGGCGTGACGATGGCGAGCAGGGCGGACAGCAGTTTCTTGACCGGCTCGGCCAGGGTGCCCCCCTGCAGGAAGTACTCGCGGATCAGGCCCTGGCCGTGACCGATGATGACGATGCAGAAGGTGACCACGACCGTGAACAGCGTGCTGCTGGCGAAGCAGGAGATCATCAGGGCGAGGGCGGCGACCACGGCCGCCTTCCAGAACACCGCCAGCACGCCGAGATGCAGGCTCCAGGTCAGGCCGTGCTTGCTGACGATGGCTTCAAGCTGGGCCACCGCCTCCGGTGTCTTCGCCTCGAGCGCTTGGATGATCTGGGCGAGCAGCAGTTTTTCGCGCAGCCAGAGCACGGCGCTGAAGGCCAGGTCCATGAGCAGCAGGCCGGCGCCGATGAGCAGCAGCACGCCGAGCAGCTTGCCGAGCAGGTATTCATGGCGCGGCACCGGCTTGGACAGGATGGTGTAGAGCGTGCGGTCCTCGAGGTCGCGCGGCAGCAGCAGGGCGGTGGCGACGATGGCAATGACCAGGCTGAAGACCTGCAGGGCACCGAAGGAGACGTCCTTCAACAGCTTCAACTGCTGCTCGGGGTTGAGCACCGGGAAGGCGAAGCCGGCGGCGACGACGAGCACGCTGAAGGCGAGCAGGAAGAACAGGATCTTCATGCGCAGCAGCTGGGTCACCGTGGCGGTGGCCAGGGTCCAGATGCGGGCGGGCGAAAAGGCGCGGTAGGCTGTCATGGCTTGTCCTCCGTGGCTTCCAGGAAGAGGCGCTCCAGGGTGGTGCGCGGCTGGCCGCTGTGCACGATGCCAGCCTTGCCGTCGCGCTCGACCAGGGCACGGATCTCGGCCAGCAACTCGGGCGAGGCATCGCGCAGGACGAGTTCGGTCTGGTCCTCAACCGCGATCAACTCATCGAGCCGGCCCTCGCGCACCATGCGCCCGTGCGCCATGATGCCGACCCGGTCGCAGACCTCCTGCATCTGTTCGAGCAGGTGACTGGTCACCAGGACGGTGAGCCCCTGCTCGCGGAAGCCGAGGATGAGGTCGCGAATCTTGCGCGAGCCGGAGGGATCAACGCCGGCCGTCGGTTCATCGAGCACCACCAGACGCGGGCGGTGCAGCAGCGCCTGGGCCAGGCCGAGGCGCTGGAGCATGCCCTTCGAGTAGCCGGCCACCCGACGATCGGCGGCGTCCTCCAGGCCGGTCAGGGCGAGCATCTCGCGGGCGCGATCGCGCAGCTCGGCGCCGGCCAGGCCGCAGAGGCGACCGTAAAACAGCAGGGTCTCGAGGCCGTTGAGGTGCTTGTAAAAGTAGGGGTTCTCTGGCAGGAAGCCGACCGCCTGGCGACTGGCCACCTCGGTGCTGGAGCGACCAAAGATCGCCGTGCGACCGCGGGTCGGTGCCAGCAGGCCGAGCACCGTTTTCATCGTCGTCGACTTGCCGCAGCCGTTCGGACCGATGAGGCCGTACACCTCCCCTTCCCGGACGGTCAGGGAGATGTCGCGCACGGCCACAAAGGCGCGCTTGCCGAGCCCGGCCTTGAAGACCTTGGTCAGGTTCTCGACGGAGACAGCCGGTGTCTGGGCGGGGGAATCGGACATGCCTGGGAAACGGGGATGGCAGGCGCCCGCAAGCGCCTGCCTCGGGGCAACGGCTTCAGCCCTGGGACTTGAGATCCTGGTACATCTGGTAGCCCTGCTCGGGCGTCAGGCCCTCGTGCACCACACCGCGCACTGCGCGCATCATCGCCACCGGCGCGTCGCTCTGGAAGATGTTGCGACCCATGTCCACGCCGCTCGCGCCCTGCTCGATGGCGTTGTAGCTCATCTTCAGCGCGTCGAGTTCCGGCAGCTTCTTGCCACCGGCGATGACGATCGGCACCGGGCAGCAGGAGGTGATCGTGTCGAAGCCTTCGTCCGTGTAGTAGCACTTCACGACGTTGGCGCCGAGTTCCGCCATGATGCGGGTCGCCAGGCGGAAATACTGGGCGTTGCGCGCCATCGCGCGGCCGACGGCCACGACGCCCATGACACCGATGCCGTAGCGGCTGGCGGCGTCGACGAGGTCGGTGAGGTTCTTCAGGCTCTGGCGCTCGTAGGCGCTGCCGACAAAGACCTGCACGGCCAGCACGCTGGCGTTGAGGCGGATCGCCTCCTCGATGTTGAGGGCGGTGCTCTCGTTGGACAGCGGCTCAAAGCCCGGGCGACCAAACTTCACCTTCTTGCCGTCGAGATCGCCTTCCCATTCCTCCATCGGGCTGACCATCGAGGTGCCGCCCGAGGCGCGCAGGGCGATGGCCTTCTGGGTGGAGGCCGGGATGATGCTGCGCTGGATGCCGCGGGTGAGCATGAGGCAGTCGGCGTAGGGTTCGAGCGGCAGGATGGTCTGGTCGACGCGCTCCAGGCCGGTGGTCGGGCCCTGGAAGTAGCCGTGGTCGAAGGCGAGCATGACGGTGCGGCCGTCCTTCGGGTTGAAGACCTTGCTGAGGCGGTTCTTCAGGCCCCAGTCGTACTGGTGGCTGCCCTTGAGGAAGAAGCCGGGGGCCTCCTGGGGGACGTGGGTGAAGAAT
The DNA here is from genome assembly GCA_947523045.1 of uncultured Prosthecobacter sp. GTDB lineage: Bacteria > Verrucomicrobiota > Verrucomicrobiia > Verrucomicrobiales > Verrucomicrobiaceae > Prosthecobacter. Next base: position 979 of record CANNUR010000027.1, on the reverse strand, counting down.
TCCTTTTCCTTCTTGTCGGCTGCGCTGGTCTGGATGTCGGCCATGATCGTGTGGGTGGGTGGACCCGCATTTTGGACCACATCGCCCCGCGCGCAAGTCGCGCTTTGGCGGGTGGGGGTGGCCCGGGCCTTTGTTCTGAGCCTGCAGCATCTGGCGAACCCTCTTCTCGGCCTGTTCGCACAGGCCCAACGCCTGCTAGACGGACCTGATCGCTGCTTCACTCAGAGAGCGCGCAGTTCTCCAGCCATGACCTCAGTCTAGCTTGTGACTTCATACGGAGCCACGTTCGGCCTTGGTTGTTCGTGCGTGCACCTCACCGATCAAAGTTCCATCGCATAGCGGAGGGCGTCTCGAATGGCTGCCATAGCTGTGGCGGTGAAACGGCCAACCGGCCCCTCGAGTTCATGATGCTGCACGGCCTGCAGGCCTTGGACATTCGCATAGCTCAGCTCTCGCAAAAACCGTACGCGTGGCAGTTCCACCTCATACTTCGAGCCTCGATTCTGAGTTGTGATGGGCACACAGAGTGCCAAGGCGCGAGGAGGATCTTCGTCGCGCCGAGAGACGACGACAAAGTAACGAACCTTGCCGGCCATGCCCAAGTCCACTCGATAGACCTCTCCGGGTTCAGGCATCATAAAGAGTGTCGATGGCCGACTGACGCTTGGATCGTGGCAGCAACAAGTCGTCGTTGTCGTCTGGCTGAAGGACGACCGGGAAGGGCAATCCCCTTCTACGGACAATCTGGGTGAAGAACATTCGAATCGCCTCTGTCTGGCTGAGGCCAAGCTGTCGAAGGATGTCCTCTGAATCACGCTTCAGCCTTGAATCAATACGGGCTCTGACCACGGCTTCCTTGGTTGGCATGACACAAGTGAGCACACATGGGCTACATCGTCAAGTGAGGTGGCCCCCAGACTTCGGCCACAGAGAGCTTGAAATAAGCTATGGCGTAGAGAGCTGGTGGGAGATTAGGAGA
>CANNUR010000026.1 GCA_947523045.1 uncultured Prosthecobacter sp. | reverse complement strand
GAGCAGGACCTGGCAGAGGTCGTTCATGGCCTGGCGGAAGGGGTCGTCGGCCTCAACCGTGCTCGAATCGGAGCCGCTCCAGGCGAACTGCGAACTGAGCGGGTCGGCGGCGCGCCAGACCACCAGCCCGGCCTGCCAGCCTTCCGGATCGGCACTGAGGTCGGCATCGCGCAACTGCCCGGTGGCGACGCGCACCGCCTCAATGGCGCCATGCCAGTGGTGCGAGGGCGAGCGCTTGTGCAGGCCGCCAATGACGAGTTGCGCGGCGCCCTGGCTGAGCTTGGAGCGGATGTCGAGCGGCACCACGGCCGACTGCAGCGGCGCGCCGGGGGTGTCGAGGTCGCGCAGCGTGAAGGTGACACTGCGACCGGTGCAGGACAGGCGGGCGGAGACGTGATGGCGGCGGCCGAGGGCGACGCGCAGGTCGGAGGCGACGACCTGGTAGCCGATGTTGGCGTTCTCATCCTCGCCAACGACCTGCAGGATGAGGTTGCGCGGCTTGTAACGGGACTTTTCGCCGGTGACGCCGAGGCTCCAGCCGAAGGCTTCGAGGCTGTCCTTGCCGCCGGTCCAGCGCGAGGCGATCGTGCGCACCGAAGCGTTGACGTCGATGCTGTCGAGGCGGACGACGGCTTCGACGGTGAATTCGTCGCCCTCCTTCTCGCCGGGCTGGACGAGCAGGCGTTCATGCGGGCTGTTCTCCTTGAAACCGGAGGCATCGCCACTGGCGGCATCGACCTTGGCAGTCGGCATGGCGCCTCCGGAGCGACGCTTCAAAAAGTCCTCAGCGACGGTGCGCTCCTTCTCGCTCGGCGGCCGGCCAAGCACGGCCAGCCAGGCATCTTCCACAGTGCGCGCCTGCTCGGCCAGACGTCGGGCGCGGGCGAGCAGCCAGTCGCCATTGAGCAGCTGCAGGGCCTGGGTCGGCGTCGTGGTGCTCTGGCGTTCGGAGGTGCTGGCAAAACCGGCGGGCATGTCGAGGGCGCGCAACAGCTCGTTCGGGTTGTTGCGCTTCTTCATCGTATACACCGAGCGACGCGTACCGTTGCCGTCGCCGGCCGGGCCGCCGGCGGCGGGATCGAGTTCGCCGCTGACCGCCAGCAGGGCATCACGCACCTGCTCGGCATCGAGACGGCGCGGATGGAAGCGCCACAGGAAGCGGTTCGAGGGATCAACCTTCGCGGCGGTGGCATCCGGTTCGCGGCGCGCAGTCTGACGGTAGGCGGCCGACAGCAGGATCTCGCGATGCAGCGGCTTCAGGCGCCAGCCGCCCTCGACAAAACGGCGGGTCAGGAAGTCCAGCAATTCCGGATGGGTCGGCGGCTCGCCGAGGGTGCCAAAATCGCTGGCGGTGGCGACGATGCCGCGGCCGAAGTGATACTGCCAGACGCGGTTGACAATGACGCGGGTCGACAGCGGATTCTCCGGGCGGGTGATCCAATCGGCCAGCACCGTGCGGCGGCCGGTGGAGTTGCCCTTGGGGGTGATCTTGGGCTCCTCAGGCTCCAGGATGGAGGGGAAACCCGGGGCAATCTCCTGCTCGCCCTTGCGCGTCTTCAGCGGGTTGGCCGGCGGCACCGGCCCGGCATCGGTGGCGACAAAGGCATCCATGAGCGGCTCCGGCTTGAGGTGATCGAACTTCTTGAGCTCCGCTTCGAGCGCCTTGTACTCGGCCTTTTGGGCGTCGCCCTTGAGGCTCTTCATCGGGTCGAAGGTTCGACGTTCATGGGTCATCTGGCGTTCGCACAGGCCGGCAAGCTGCTTCTCGTAGGCGTCGCGCTTGGTCTCGGGTTTGTTGACCATGGCCTGCAGGTCCTCGGTGAAGCGCTTGAGGGCACGTTCGACGCGCGGCTCGACGATGGGCTGCGTCAGGGCGTCCATCTTCGCGCGAATTTCCGCGGTGGCCGCCTGCCACTTCGCCATCTGGGCATCATGGGCGCGCTGCTGCTCCGGCGTCGCCAGCTTGAGGTCGTCGCGCCAGTGCACCGGCGTGAAGAAGGCGCGCAGGCGGTAGTAGTCCTTCTGTAGGATGGGATCAAACTTGTGGTTGTGGCAATGGGCGCAGCCCATGCTCAAACCGAGGAACAATTCCCCGGTGGTGTCGGTCATGTCGGTGACGATGATGTCCCACTGGCCGCGCACGTCGCGCTGGTTCCACTCGTACACCGGATGCCGCAGGAAGGCGGTGGCAATCATCACCTCCGGATTGTCCGGCGCGATCTCGTCGCCGGCGAGCTGCTCGCGCACGAACTGGTCGTAGGGCTTGTCGCTGTTGAACGACTTGATGACGTAGTCGCGGTAGGGCCAGACCGAGGGCCGGTAGGCATCGGCGTTGTAGCCGTCACTCTCGGCGTAGCGGACGAGGTCGAGCCAGTGCTGGGCCCAGCGCTCGCCGTAACGCGGGCTGGCGAGCAGGGCGTCGACCAGCTTTTCATAGGCGTCGGGCCGCTTGTCGTTCACGAAGGCGTCGATCTCCGCCTTGGTGGGCGGCAGGCCGTGCAGGTCAAAATACAGGCGGCGGACCAGCTCATGGCGATCGGCCTCGGCCGCCGGCGTCAGGCCGTTTTCGCCCTGCTTGGCGAGGATGAAGCGGTCGATGTCGTTGCGCACCCAGTCGCCCTGCACCACCGGCGGGCTGACCTTGGCGACCGGCTTGAAGAACCAGTAGTTGCGCTGTTCCTCGGTGAAACCACCCTCGGTGACGACCACCTTCTTGCCGGCCTCCTCGGGCCAGGGCGCGCCCAGGGCGACCCATTTTTCCAAGGCGGCGATCTGGGCGTCACTGAGCTTGCCACCGCTGTTCTTCGGCGGCATCTGGAAGTCGGCGTCGTGGTAGCGCACCGCCTCGATGAGAGCCGACTCGTCGGGCTTGCCCGGCACCACGGCCGGGCCGGTGTCGCCACCGGTTTTCAGGTAGCCGATGTGGTCCACACGCAGCCCGCCCTTCTGCTTGGTACCGCTGTGGCACTCATAACAGCGCTCGACCAGCAGGGGCCGGACCTCCTTCTCGAAGAACTGCAACGCGGCATGCTGCGCCTCATCGGCCGCGGCCGGGAGGGCGGCGAGGCCGGCGAGCAGGAGGGCGTGGGCGTAGGGACGGGAGGGCATCATGTTCACGATAAGAAGTCAGGAAGGATACGGTTTTGGACGCCAAATTTGGCAAATCTCACTGCCGGCCACGATCAGCCAAACAAGGCGGCAATGGGACGCCCCCCATCGGTGATCGGCACAGGGCGACCCGCCTCGTGGAGTTCCTTACCGGGATCAATGCCGAGCGCGGCGTGGATCGTCGCGTGGAAATCGGGGATGGAGACCGGGTTCTCGACGATGTTGGCGCCGAGTTCGTCGGTGACGCCCCAGGCGCCGCGGTGCTGCAGGCCGCCACCGGCGAGCACGAGGCTGAAGGCGCTGCTCTGGTGGCCGCGGCCGCCGCGGTTGTCGAATCCCGCCGGCCGACCAAACTCGGTGCCGGTGGCGATGAGCGTCTTGTCGAGCAGCCCCTTGTCCTCCAAATCGCGGATGAGGGCGGCGAGGGCGGTGTCGAGCTCGCGGATCAGGGCATGCTGGTTGAGCTGGCCCTCGAAATGGGTGTCCCAGCCCGTGCCGTTGATGAAGTTCAGGTTGTGGGAGACCTCGATGAAGCGCACGCCGGCCTGGGTGAGGCGACGGGCGAGCAGGCAACGCTGGCCGAACTCGCCGCCGTACGACTCGCGCAGGGCGGCGGGCTCCTCGGCGAGGTTGAAGTTGCGCATGAACTTCGGTCCGGCCCAGCGGCGGGCCTGCTCCTGCAACTCCGCGTAGTGGCCGAGGGCGACCTCGCGAGCCGGGCTGGCGGGTGTGGCGGCGAGCTGGGCGCGCCGGGCCAACTGGCGGGCGGAAAGACCCTCCGGCTGGGTGAAGCCGGCCGGGCCGCTCTCGGTGTCGACCAGGTAAACGCTGGCGTGGCGCGGCCCCAGGAAGCCGGGACCGCGGCTGACATTCGGATAGCCGATGAGCATGTAGGCGGGCACGTCCTCCGAGGCGGCACCGCGCTGATGGGCGATGAGCGAGCCGAGCGAGGGATAGGTGACCGTGCCGCTGATCATGCGGCCGGTGTGCACGAGGTTGGTGGCGAAGGCGTGCTCATCGACGACGCGATGGTTGACGGTGCGCACCGCCGTCAGACGGTCGGCCAGCCGCGCGGTCTGCGGCAGATGCTCGGTGAACCGCACCCCCGGCACGGCGGTGTCGATGCTGGCGTAGTCGGACCCGGCAACCTTGGGCGAGGAACGCGGGTTGCCGCGACGCTTCGGATCGAAGGTGTCGAGCTGCGACATGCCGCCGCCCAGCCAGAGAAAGATGCAGTGCTCGGCCTTGCCCTTTGGCAAGTGCACGGGGGTGGCGCCGGCAGGGAGGGAGGAAGCGGCGAAGGGGGCGGCGGCGAGGGCGGCGCTGCGTTGAAGAAAGCGACGGCGGTTCATGGGGTCAGCGAAGGTGGAGCCATTCCGGCAGGTTGATCAGCTGCCAGGCGAGGTCTTCGAAGCGCTCGCGCCAGTCGGCCTCGAGCCGGGCGGTGGGCGGTTGGCCGCGACGGGCGCGGGCTTCGATCTCGCCGGCGAGGGCGTTGGCCGGACCATCGAGGTGGTTCGACCAGGTGACAAACTTCAGCCGCTCACGCTTGCCGGGCGCCGCGGCCGGCGGCTCGACGCGGCGGCGGTCGAAGCCGGGGCCGAGCAGGTCGCGCGCGGCGGCGCGCTCGGCCGCGCTGGGCGGTCGGGTGAGCAGGCGCAGGTGCAGTCGCTCGATGAGGCGGTCGAGCGACGGCTCCTCCAGTGCGAGTTGGGTGAGCCCGTGCGCCTCGCTCAGCCGGGTCGCCCAGGCGCTGAGGGTGCCGTTGGCGAGCACCGCAGGCTGCAGCACGTTCGGATCGCTTTCGCGCAGGCTGACCGGCGACTGCCGGGCACCGCGCCAGCCGAAAGCTTCGAGCACGGTGATGACGGCCTGGGTGCGCGGCAGGGTGAGGCTGGGACGGTCGCGCTCGTTCGAGGTCGAGGTGAGCATCCAGGCGCGGCTCGGCCGGCCGAGGGAGCGCATGTTGGAAATGCCGTCGAGGTCGAAACAGAGTTCCTCCAGATCGAAGGGCGTGCCGGTGCTGGCGAAGAGTGAGTCGACTATCTGCTCGGCGGCGAGCCGGCGCGGCGCGGGACCGACGAAGAGCGGTTCGGTCTGTTCGAGCTGTGGCAGGCTGGCGCGCTGGTAGGCGTGCGAGGCGAGGATCAGGCGCGACACGGCCTTGAGGCTGTACCCCGAGCGAACGAACTCGCGGGCCAGCCAGCGCAGCAGTTCGGGGTGGGTGAGTTCGGAGGCCTCCCAGTCGCCCGGGTTGGCGACCAGACCGCGGCCCATGAGGCGCTGCCAGACGCGGTTGACCAGCACTTCGGCGAAGCGCTCGTTCTGTGGCGCGGTGATCAGCGCGGCGAGACGGTCGCGCGGGTTCTTCGGATCGGCGGCGAGACGGTCGGCGGCGGCGGCATCGCCCAGCTTCGCGAACGGCCAGGCCGGCGCCACCTCGGTCTCGGGCTTGAGCGTGACCTGGATGAGCGCCTTGCGACCCCCGGCATGCAGTTTATCGGTGGGCACGCTGCTGGTGGCGGGCACCTTCAAGGGCGCCTTGTTGAGCAGGGCGGCGAGCTGAAAGAGCTGTTCCTGCTTGGATTCATGCGCCGGCGCATCGTGGCAACGCGCGCACTTCATCTCGACCCCAAGGAAGGCGCTGGCGACGATGGCCGCCTTCTCCGCCAGCGGCGCGTCGTTCTGACCGGCAAGGGCGAAACCGGCCGGGCCACCGTTGTTGGCGCTGCCCTCCATGCGCACCAGTTCGGTGACGAAGGCGTCCATGGCCAGGTCATCGCGCAGGGCCTCGTGAATCCACCAGCGGAAGGGGCCGCTGTTGTTGAGGCTGCCGGTGAGCAGGTTGGGATTTTCGGCGAGCACATCGAGCCAGTAGCCCATCCAGTGATCGGCCCAGCGCGGGTCGGTCAACCGCTGCTCGATGGCCTGCTTGCGACGCTGCCCGGCCGGGGCAGCGAGAAACTCACGGATCTCCGCCTCGCTCGGTGGCACGCCGACGGTGTCGAGGCTGAGTCGACGCAGGAAGGTCAGGTCATCGGCCAGAGGCGGCAGCTCCAGGGTGCTCACCTGGAATTCCGGCCAGCGTGCGCCCTGGCGGATCCAAGTGTCGAGCAGCGCCACCTCCTTGTCGCTGAGACGATCGCCCTTGGGGGGCATGACGCTGTCCTCGTCGTGGCTGCGAATGCGCTGGAGCAGCGCACTGGCTTCAGGCTTGCCGGGCACCAGCGCCGGGCCGTCGGCATCCCCGCCGCGCAGGGCGTCGGCCAAGCGGTCCAAACGCAGCCCCCCCTTGGCCTTGCTGCCCTGATGGCAGTCGTAGCAGCGGCTCTCCAGCAGTGGCTGGATGTCGCGGTAAAAATCCGGGCCATCGGCCGGAACATCGCGATAAGCGGGGGCGACCTGGGCGATGCGGGCACCGAGGAAGTGATCGACCGCATTGAGCGCGGGCAAACCGTCCGGCAGCGCCGGCACCGGCACCTCGGGCGTAGCGGCCAGCCAGGCCTCAGCCGCAGCGCGCCGTTGGCTCCAGTAGGGGGCCTGTTTGGCGCGCAGGGCGAGACGGCGCTCGGTGTTGAGGCGGTCGAGATGGACGCGTCGTTCGGCCTCGTAGGCGGCCCAGCCGGCGTCGGTATAGGGCACGCGGCGATCGCCCGGCGCCAGCAGCTGCCAGTGTGCCTCGCCCTCGCGCGACCAGGCGATCACGGTTTCGCCGAGACCAGGGCGTAGGGTGCCGAAGACGGTTTCCAAAACCACAAGATGCGGGTGCTGGCCATCCGATTCGAACTCGCACCAAGCCTCGCGGTTGCCGGGCGGGGCGAAGCGGAAATCGGGGCCGAGGTCGAGGTAGCGATCCTGTTCGGAGGTGAGGTGGTGACCGTTCAGGCTCGACGGCATGAGCGGCGTATCGAGCAACTGCCGACCATCGATGACCAGCCGGGCGACGCCGCGCGCACGCAGCAGCAGGCGGTGGCGGCCCTTGGGCAGGGAAACGAGCGCCGAGGCACGCAGCAGGGTGTTGGCTGGCGGATCGCCGCGCACGCCCGTGGCGGTGTACACCTGCGGCAGTTCGAAGAAGCCAAAGGCTTCCTCGGTGAGGACTTCGGCAACCGGCAGGGCGCGGTCGGGCCACTCGCGACGGCCGGGCACGCCCTCCGTGCTGAGTTCGACCTTCACCACGCCGGTGGACACGTCCTCGCGCCGCACTGGCGGGAGAGGCGGTTGCAGGGCGTAGCGCGGTTCAAAGGCCGCGCTATTGAGCACCCCGCGATGCAGGGTGAGCGCATCGAGCCGACCGCGATACCCGCCCTTGTCGCCACCGATCTGCAGGTCTCCGGGGCGCTGCACCGGCCCGCGCAGGGTGGATTTCTCCCACTTGCCGGAGAACAGCTGCATGCGGCCGTTGACGTACAGCAGGATGCTGGTGGGATCGCCGAAGGTGTAGGTGACGGCGACGTGATGCCAGTCGAGCCCGGCCAGCGAGATGCTGCCACTCCACCACTGGTGGCGCTCCGGCACGGCGTCCGGTTTTCCGGGTTCAGCGGCGAAGCAGAGTCCGACACGCATGGCGCTGGCGCTCAGGCGCTCCAGGGTGAGACCGTACTGCAGGTTGTCATCGGCGCGTCCGGCACGGGTCGGATCGCCCTTGGCGAGCACATAGACCGGCTTCTTCTCCGGCAGCCCGGCATCCGGGGCGAACCAGGCCTCAAAGGTGACACTGTCGCCATGACGAAAAACCGGTGCCTGTTCGTGCGGCACGCGCAGATGGTCGGCCGGCGAGGTGAAAGCCGCGGCGAGGTTGTTGGCTTCGAAACGCGGGTGCAGCGGCGGGCGCGGCCCGGGCACGGTGCGCGGCCAGGTGCCAAGCGCGTCGCGGCCATCGAAATGCCAGGCTCCCGCCGCGGGCGGCGGCAGGGCGGCAAGGATCGCCGCGGCGATGGCCGCCATGCCGCGGTCGCCTGGGTGTTTGGCGACACCGGCATGGTCGAAATCGCGCTCCAAGCGGGCGTAGTTTTCCTCGTTCTCACCAAGCGGCGCGATGTCGACAAAGGTGGCGCCCAGCGCACGACTGGCCTCACGCAGAGCCATGTCCTTGGCGGCATCCGCCCAGAAGCAACTGCGCACCAGGATCGTCGGTCGGCGCCCAGCGCGCAGGGTTTCCAGCAGGCGGATCACATCGGTCTGGAACTGCGCCTGTGCCACGGGGGTCTGCAGTCGCGGCACGTTCTCCCCAATGGCGAGCACGATGAGATCGGCGCGGAAGTCGATCGCGTCCCCGAGCTTCGTAGCGACGTCATACTCGCGATGGCCGCGCTCGAAGTCGGCGATGTTTTGCACGTGCAGCACGGGCGGTGTGCCGGTGCTCTTGGCAAGGCCTGCGGCGACGAGGTGGACAAAATCCTTGGACTCGGCGCTGGCGGCCATGCCCCAGTTGCCGGACCAGCCGATGTCGGCCTTGGGGCCGTGCCGGGTGATGCTGTTGCCGAGCACGAGCAGGCGCACCGGTTCGGCGAAGGCCGGTGTCAACAGGCAGGCGAAAAGAAGAGGAAGCAGGCGCGACATGAAGGGATCAGGGGGTCTTGCGATTCAGCAGCCAGTCCCAACGCTCGCCGGCCTGGCGAAGCTGGGGTTCCAGGTCGCTGGTGAGCAGCAGGCGGCGTTCGACGAGGTCCTGCAGGCACTGGCGCACGCGGTCAAGGTACGTCTCTTTGGAAGCATAGCGTTCGGCCAACGAGGGGCGCGGATCCCCCGCGGCTTCGCGCTCGGCGCGGGTGCGGGCAAAGGGCACCCAGGCACCGCGCAGCAGCACAGGCTCATGCGGGGAGCCCAGTTCGACCGGTCGCAAGACCCAGCCGGTGGCGGTGCCGAGCGGTACGGCGACATCGGGCAAACGAATGCCGCCGAGATCGTTGCCATCGGCATCGACCTGAGGCACGAGCAGCGGCAGTTCGGTGCCACCCCCTGCCCCGCCGGGCCAGCGTGGATTGGCCACGCGCGGTCCCGCACGAAGATCGTTGGGCGCGGCCAGCCCGGGCACCTGGGGAAAACGCACGGCCGCCGCGGGCACCAGCGTGCCGTCGGCCAGCTTCGGATGCACACTCGGCGGCGGTTCCACTCCCTCGCTCACCCAGCGCTGCAGGGCCAGGCGCAGGGCGGTGATGCAGGCGTTGGCGTTGACCGGATTGGCGAGCGGCGCGCCGGGCACCTGGGCGGTGGGAGGAAAGGGCGACGAGCCATGCGAGGTGCCGGCAAAGAAGTAGGTGCGGACGTTGGCCGGCAGTTCGAGGTCACGCGTTCCCTGCGGATCGGTGTGAATGAGCGCCGCCACCCGGCCGGCGCCCCAGTACTCGGCGGCCATGTTCGTGTAAAACACCTTCGGCGCATGACGCACGCGCGGGTTGTCGAGCACCCCCTCGCTGACACCGCTGACTGGATCCGGCTGGGCGCTGTCAGCAAAGGGATAGGAGGCGGTGTGATAACCCGCCACGGCACGCGGGGTCGCTCCGCGCTCGTTCAGCACCAGGCGGCCTGCCCCGGCGACATGGGCCATGACACCGTCGAACACCGGGCGATCCGCCTCATCCGTGTTGAAGCCAAGGTAGAGGAAGTCGCGCAGGAAGCGACCGCACTGCGAGGAGCCGAAGGCAAGGGCCTGGCGGATCCGCACCGGGGCATCAGCGGCATGTCTGAGCCAGGCCACGGCATCGCGGATGGCCGCGTAGCCGAGGCCGGCGACCGGTGGGTTTTCGCTGAGGTAAAAGATTTCATGGGTGCGGCCCGGTGCAAAACCGCCGAGCAGGCGCAGGCGCCCCTCGCGCAGGCTCCAGGAGGCGCGCGGCAGCACCTCGCCCTCGGGAAAAGCCGCGCGGTGGCGCACGACAAGCCGGCTGTCAGGCCCGTCGAGATCCGCGGGCGGATAGTCGATCAAATCGGTGAGGGCCTGCTCATCGACACGCTTGTCCGGCGTGAAGACCGCGCGCACCAGGTGGCGCAAGGGCTGGCCATCGGGCTGGGTCGCGCGCGGCACCTGTAGGCGCAGCTTGTTGGGGCTGGCGGGGATGTCGAATTCCCAGCCGACCTGCACCACCGTGAGACCGTGATCGACGACCCAGTCGGCCAACCCGGCCTTGCCGCCGCGGTTGGGGATTTCCACCCAGGTGGTGCCGTTGGCGCGCGCCGGATCGCGCGGGCGCAGGATGCGCAGATCGGCCTGAAAAGCCACCCGTCCGGCAGCGTTGCGCGGCGCCAACTGCAGATCGGCGATGAGCGCATTTGGCGGCAGGGCCGGATCGATTTCGAAGTGCAGTTGTCCACTCAATTCCTCATAGCCACTGGCACCGAGGTCGCGAGGCTGCGCCCATTCGACACGCACCACGCCGGCACCGGCAAACGGTGCCGCGCCCAGCCCGAGCAGAACCAGCAGACAGCGGAGGGAGGAGAACACCGGATCAGTACGTGTTCCGGCCCGCAGCTTTGCCGGGGCCTCCCCCCACTTTCGTGGGGGTCAGGCCAGCCCGACATGGCGCAGCGCCTCGGGCGGCGGGCCGTCAAAGCGGGCACTGGGGACGTTGCCGACGTAGCCGATGGCCTTCATGCCCTCCGGCGTGGTGTAATAACCGCCGGCGGCGAGGTCGCGAAACCGCTTGAAGAAGGCCGCCGCCTTTTTGTACTCGGGTTTCGGTTTCGCCTGGGCGAGGTCCTCGCACAGCGCGGTCTGATCCCCGACGGAGAGCCTGGCGAAGGCCTGCTGGAACCGCCGCTGCGCTTCGGCCTCGATCCAGGCCAGGCCGTCGAGCAGCGTGCGGCGATCGCCGACCTGCTGCGGATAGGGGGCGCTGATCCACTCGTCGATGAAGTCGGGCACGCCGACCGCAGAGGCGGCGGGCGAGTCGTCATCGGCCGGCAGGATCAGGTCGCAGAGCGCGCGCACCGTGTCCCGCTGCGCCGCGTCGAGCGTCAGCGGCCAGACATCACCCGGCTGGTAGATCTTCACCATGCTCGGATCAGGGCCATAGCCCTTGGCGGGGGCCGCGGCGGTCAGCAGGCCGTCCGACGCACTGAGTGCGGCACTGGCGGCGAGCATCCATTGGATCGACTCGCGACGGCTGAGGCGGGCGGAGGACGGAAGGGCATGCATCACAGGTTTTGCCGTTTGAGTTCCGCCATCAGGTGGTCGGCCATGCGCCAGGCCAGCGCCATGAGGGTGAGCGTCGGGTTCTTGTCAGCAGTACTGGCAAAGGGCGCGCCATCGGCGAGGAAGAGATTTTTCACGTCCCAGGTCTGGCTCCAGGCATTGGTCACTGAGGTGGCCGGGTCGGCGCCCATGATGGCACCGCCCACTTCATGAATGACCGTACCGCCGGGACGGATCGCCTGCCGCGGATCGTCGGCGGGTGGCTTGAGCAGCCGGCCGCCGAGGGCGTCGAGCACTTCCGCGATGTGCTGCTGCTGGTGACGCACCTGGTTGAGTTCGAAGTCCGACCACTGCCAGTGGAACCGCAGCACCGGAATGCCCCACTGGTCCTTCACTTCGGGGTCGAGTTCGGCAAAGCACTGGTCGTTGGGCAGCATGGTGCCCTGCGCGCCAAAACCGAGGCGACTGCCGTAAAACCGTCTGGCCTCCTCCTTGAGCCGGCGACCAAACAGTGTGCCTTGGCCACCCGCCAGGGCGTCGATGCCGCTGGTGACACCGAGCGACGGCATCTGCCGGCCGCTGGTGAACTCGAGGTGATAGCCGCCCGGGAAGCCGAGTTCACCGCCTCGGTTCGCCGCGTGGCGGGTCCATGGCACGTAGGCATGCGGTCCGCCCGCGCCGTCCTCGTTGTGAATCGGCATGCCCTCAAAGGCCGGGATGTGCGCGCTCAGGCTGCTCGACACGGAATCGGTCAGGTATTTGCCCACCTTGCCACTGGAGTTGGCGAGTCCATCCGGGAACAGCTTCGATTTTGAGTTGAGCAGCAGGCGCACCGACTCCTGCGAACCCGCCGCCAGCACGACCACACGGCCGCGCGCGCGGCCTTCGCGACCGGTGGTTTTGTCGATGAACAACACGCCCGTGGCCTTGCCGGCGGCATCGATCGTCACTTCGCGCACCATGGCATTCGGCAGGATGTCGAGATGGCCGGTCGCCAGCGCCGGGCGCAGGTGCACGGTCTGCGAATCGTAATTGGCGCGGATCGAGCAGCCGCGGTGGCAGTCGGTGGCCCAAAAGCAGGGCGCGCGCGAGCGCATGTGCTCGGCGAGCAGGCGCTGGGCTTTGGCATTGCCGGGATGCAGCAGCGCGGGCAGCGTGTCGGCATCCTGGGGCTGCGTCAGCACGGCACGATGGATGGACACAACGCGCGCACCGGCCTTGCCACCGTGCTTCTGCGCGTAGAGTTCGCCGACGCGCAGCTTCGGCGCCGGCAGCAGCACGCCGGGCGATGAATCCGGTGAGTTCTCGATGCCTTCGTTCGTGCCAAACACACCGATGAGCCGCTCCACCTTGTCGTAGTAGGGTGCCAGATCCTCGTAGCCGATTGGCCAGTCGAAACCGAGGCCCCAGCGCTGACGCGGCTTGAAGTCGTGGGGACCGTTGCGCAGCGAGATGCGCCCCCAGTGGTTCGTACGGCCCCCCATCATGCGCTGGCGCCACCAGCGGAACTGTCGCTCCGACTGCGGGTGGGCGTTCGTGTAGGGTTCGCCGGGAATCTCCCAGCCGCTGTGGATCGAGCAGTCGTGGAAGCCATACGGCTTGTCGGGCGTGCGCTCGCCGCGCAGCGGCGCCTGACTCGGCAACTGAAACATCGCCACCTCGGTGGCCGGATCAAAGGACCGGCCGGCCTCCAGGACGAGCACCTTGACGCCCTCCATCGCCAGCGCGTAGGCGGTCTGGCCGCCGCCCGCACCGGAACCGACGATGACGACATCGTAACGGTCCTGCAGTGAGTCCGAGTTGAGCACGGGCATGGTGAAAAAAGAACGCGCCTGACGGCGGACTCTTCCGAGCCTCTGCATGACCCGGCCGGCCCACCACGTAGCTTCCGCCATGCTCCGTGCCTGTTTCTTCCTGCTTGCCGCCGCTGCCCTGCCCGCCGCCGACCCCTGGACAGCCATCGCCTCCGCCTTCCAACCACCGGCCGAGTTGGCCGGGGACCTCGGCGACCACGCCTCGCCGATGAAGTTCAAGGACGGCCGCACCGTTGCCAGCGTCGCCGAGTGGCGACAGCGGCGCGAGGAGATTTTGGCCGACTGGCACGGCTTGATGGGCGCCTGGCCACCGGTGCTGGCGAAGCCGGCGCTGGAAGTGTTGGCCACCACGCGCCGCGAGAGATTCACCCAGCACCGCATCCGTCTGCAGATCGCCGCCCGGCAGACCGGTGAGGGCTATCTGCTCATTCCCGACGGCCAGGGACCGTTTCCGGCGGTGTTCGTGCCCTTTTATGATCCGGAGACCAGCGCCGGACTCAATGACAAACCCTTCCGCGACTTCGCCCATCAGCTCGCCCGTCGCGGCTTCGTGGCCCTGTGCATTGGCTCGCCGGGTGGCGATGCCCGCAAGCCGGTGCTTTCACCCGAGGCGAAGTGCCAGCCGCTCAGCTATCTCGGCTACATCTCGGCCAACGCCTGGCAGGCCCTGGCGCAGCGCCCCGAGGTGCGCGCCGACCGCATCGGCATCGTCGGCCATTCCTACGGCGGCAAGTGGGCGATGTTCGGCGCCTGCCTCTGGGAAAAGTTCGACTGCGGCGTGTGGTCGGACCCCGGCATCGTCTTCGACGAAACGCGCCAGAGCATCAATTACCAGGAGCCTTGGTATCTCGGCTACGAACCACAGGTGACCCGCAAGCCCGGCCTGGTCACGCCGGCCAACCCGCGCACCGGCGCCTACAGGGAACTCATCGCCCGCGGCCACGACCTCGTCGAACTGCAGGCGCTCATGGCACCGCGCCCCTTCCTTGTCTCGGGCGGCGCCGAGGATCCGCCGAAGCGCTGGACGGTTCTTAACCACCTGCGCGCCGTCAACCGCCTGCTCGGCCAGGAGCAGCGCGTGGCGATGACGAATCGCCCTGATCATTCCCCAAACGCGGAATCGAACGAGGTCATCTACCAGTTTCTCGAAGCCTGGCTGAAGCGGCCGTGAAAGCCGCGCCGCTCAGGCTTCGCCGCGCGACCGGTACACCGGCAGGCGCAGGCGCCAGCGCATGGCGGCCAATCGCAGCAGCAGGATGATCGCCATGCCGGCGTAGCGATGCCAGTCCGCCAGTGGCAGGTGCTGGCGCAGCAGGACATAGACGGTGGCGCCGGCGGCGACCGCCGTCGCGTAGAGCTCGACCTCCGTGCGAAAAACGTGCGGCAGTTCCTGGCGCAGGACATCGCGCAGGATGCCGCCGGCGACCCCGGTGACGACGCCGAGCAGGACGGCGACCAGGGCCGGTGATTCATAAAGCAGGGACTTTTCGGTGCCGACGATGCCAAAAAGCGCCAGCCCGAAGGCATCGGCCAGGGCGAGCGCGCGGTTGGGCGGATGCACAAAGCGGGCAAGCACGAAGGTGGCCAGCGCCGCCCCCAGGGCGGTGTGCAGGAAGTTGATGTTTTCAATCCAGAACACCGGCTCAGCACCGAGGCAGAGATCGCGGATTGTGCCGCCACCGACGGCGGTGACGAGCGCCAGCACGAGGGCACCGAACAGGTCCATGCGCTTGCCCTCGGCGGCGAGCACGCCGGAGATCGCGCAGACGGCGACGCCAAAATGTTCGATCCAGGGCGGCATGACTCAGGCGACGGCTTCGACGACGATGCGTGTGCCCTGGATCTCGCGCACGCGCACGGCGGTGCCGTTCGGAAGATATCCCTGGTCGGCGGTGACCTCGACACGCCGGCCGTCAAACTCGGCGGTGCCGGCCGGGCGCAGGGCGCTGATGGCGATGCCGGAGTCGCCCGGGCGCAGCGCCTGCGCGGCCTGGGCTGCCGGGGTATCGCTGGCGGCGCCGCCGGCCGAGGTGGCCAGCACCAGTTTCTGGAAGGGCCGGCTCTCGGGCAGGAAGCGGAACAGGATCAGCAGCAGCGCCGCAGCGCCGAGCAGGCCGGTGGCGAAATGACGCAAACCGGTCGCATAGGTGGCCAAATCAAAATTCCAGCCAGACGACGCCTCTTCTGCCCCCCCTGCCGGCGGGGCGACTTCCCAGCCGGACATCGTGTAGACGAGCGCGATCATGATGCAGAGAAAACCCAGGATGCCCGGCACCATCAGGCCGGGCAGCACGGCCAGCTCGATCAGCAGCAGCAGTGCGCCCACGACGAACAACCCGGCCATCACCGCCGTCTCGTGACCGACCAGGCTGCCGGCGACATAGTGCCCGAAGAAGAAGAGGCTGAAAGCAGCCACCGAGACCAGGCCGGGCAGGCCGAAGCCGGGCGCCTGCATCTCCAGGTAGCCGCCGGCGACGCCAATGAGGATGAGGATCGCCGCGTAAGTCGTCACCCAGATGGCGACGTTTTCAAAGAAGGTCGGCTCGGCGATGACGGTGGCGCCCGTGAGCTTTTCCGCCCTCTTGATGTCATCGAGGCTGTTGACAATGCCCTTGGCAAACAGCGGCTTGCCATCGAGCAGCATCACCGCCTGCTCGGCATCGAGTGTCAGCACCGTCTCCTTGGTGTCGAGCTCGACATCGCCGACCTTGAGTTCGCGGCTCATGTCGATCATCGCCTCGATCACGCGCGGATCGTGCCCCTTGCTGCGGGCGACCGCGCGCGCCATGCCCATGGTCGCCGAGTTCATCTTCGCCCGCTCGGCGTCGTCCATCTGCGTGCCGTTGCCATAGATCGGTGTGGCGGCGCCGGCGGTGCCGGCCGGGGCCATGTAAATGCCATCGGTGGCGACCGCGATCATTGCGCCGGCGGACAGGGCACGCTTGTTGACGAAGGCAAAGCTGCGCGGCTTGAGCTTCTGCAGGTCGTTCATCATCAGGTCCACCGTGTCCCAGAGCAGTCCGCCGGGGGTGTCGATGTCGAAAATCACCGCCTCGGCGCCCTCGTCCGAACAGCGCTGCAGGGTGCGCGACATGAATTCAAAGCGCGCGCGGGAAATCAGGTCCTCCTTGCCGACCGGGATGACCACGACCTTGCCGGCATAGGCGGGCGTCACCTCGGCGGCAGCCAGGGGTGCAACGGCCAGCAAACCACCGAAGGCGGCAAGGAAAAGGGTGCGAAGTTGCATGACTGTCATCCAGCCTACGCCCGTCGCACGCCGCTGGCAATCCGCAAGCGCCTCTGAAACCACGAAGCCCCCATGCCACACCTTCAGCAGCAGGACAAATCCCGGCTCAACCTGCCAGAACAGCGAGGGCGCGCTCAATGCGGCGCAGGGCCGGCGCCTGACCGACCAGGTGGGCGATCGTCGCCACCCCCGGGCCGCGCGACTGGCCGCTGAGCGCAAAGCGCAGCAGCGGCATGAGCGCGCCCGGCTTGACACTGGCCTGGGCCGCGGCCACCTCGATCGCCGCATGGACGGCGTGCTCGGTCCACTCGGTCACCTGGCCCAGGGCCGCAGCCGCGGCGGTCAGCAGGGCCGGGTTTTCCGGCTTGGCACGCAGCTTGGCGAGCGCCTCGTCCTCAATGACAAAATCCTCGCGGAAGAAGTAGTGCACCCACTCGGGCAGTTCGGCGAGGCGACTGACCTTCTCCTTGACGCTGGCCACGGCCGCCGCGGCAAGGGCCTCATTGGTCAGCGTCAAACCCGCGCCTTCCAGAAAGGGCCGGGCCGCAGCGAGCAGGGCCGCCGGCTCCAGTGCGCGCAGGTACTGGGCGTTGAACCAGGTGCACTTCTGCATGTCGAACCGGGCATTGGCACTGTGGATGTCGGCCGGATCAAACAGCGACACCAGCGTTGCGCGGTCGAGCTTTTCGCCCTCGGTGCGCGGGGTCCAGCCGAGCAGGCAGAGGTAGTTGAAGACGGCGTCGGGCAGGAAGCCGGCATCGATGTAGCTCTGGATCGAGCTGCCCTCGTCGCGCTTGCTCATCTTCGAGCCGCCCGGGTTGAGGATGAGCGGGATGTGGGCATACACCGGCGCCTGCAGGCCGAAGGCGTTGAACAGGTCGATGTGTTTCCAGGTGTTCGACAGGTGATCCTCGCCGCGAATGACATGAGTGATGCCCATCTCGGCGTCGTCGACGACGTTGACGAAGTGGAAGATGTAGCTGCCGTCCGGGCGGCGGATCGTCATGTCCGGCTCCTCGGTGGGTGCGAAGGCGACATCGCCACAAACAAGGTCGCGCACGGTGATGGCAGTGCGGCTGAACTTGAAACGGACCGCCCCATTTTCCTCGGTGTAGGTGCGCCCGGCCGCCTCGAGGCGCGCCAGGTAGGCGTCGTAGACCTCCTTGCGCTGGCTCTGGAAGTAGGGGCCGCGATCGCCGCCGACCTCCGGGCCCTCGTCCCAGTCGAGGCCGAGCCAGCGCAGGCCGTCAAAGATCGCCTGGCGCGCCGCCTCGGTGTTGCGGGCCTCGTCGGTGTCCTCGATGCGCAGCACGAACTGACCGCCATGACGACGGGCGTAGAGCCAGTTGAACAGGGCGGTGCGCGCCCCGCCGACGTGCAGGTAGCCGGTGGGGGAGGGAGCGAAACGGACGCGAATCATGGCAGGAAAGGTGCAGGGGGATGGACCGGCCGCAACCGGCCGGATGCAGGCGTTAAAGCAGGAACCGGCGTTTGCAAAGCCAGTTGTGCGCGAGCAACCCCCGCCGATGATGCGGCCATGAACGCGAAGTACGACGTCGAGGGCTTGGCCGTGCTGGTCGTCGGCGGCACCACCGGCCTGGGCCTGTCCGCCGCCCGCGCCCTCACCGCCCAAGGCGCCCGCGTGGTCATCACGAGTCGCTCCGCAACCCACGTCCAGGCCGCCCTCACCGAACTCGGCCCGCAGGCGCGTGGCCTCGCCGCCGACGCCGCCGAGGCGGACTCGGCCGAACGCGCGGTGGCCCTGGCGGTCGAGGCCTTTGGCCGGCTCGACGCACTTTACCACGTCGCCGGCGGCAGCGGTCGTGCGCAGGGCGACGGCCCCCTGCACGAACTCACGGACGAAGGCCTCGACCACACGCTTGACCTCAATTTGAAGTCGCTGATCCGCTCGAACCGCGCCGCCGTGCGCCAGTTCCTTCACCAGGGCGACGGCGGCTGCATCCTCAACATGGGCAGCGTGCTCGGCTGGTCGCCCTCGCCCGGCCATTTCGCCAGCCATGCCTATGCCGCCGCCAAGGCCGGCATCCTCGGTTTCAGTCGTTCGATCGCGAGCTACTACGCGCCGCACGACATCCGCGTCAATGTCATCGCCCCGGCCCTGGTCGAAACGCCGATGGCCCAGCGCGCGCTCCACAACCCGGCCATCCTCGACTTCGTCGCCCGCAAACAACCCCTGGACGGCGGGCGCGCCGGCCGACCGGACGACGTCGAGGGTGCCGCGCTCTTCCTGCTCTCGCGCGCCGCACGTTATGTGACGGGCCAGGTGCTCGCCGTCGACGGCGGCTGGACGGTCAGCGAAGGCCTGCCGAAACCCTGAACCTCGTCATGGCCAACCCCGCACCTGCTTCCGGTCCCGCCCTCGGCATCGACCTCGGCGGCACCCGCATCAAGGCGGCGCTGGTCGATCGCAGCAGCGGTCGCCTGCTCCACCAGGCCGTACGCCCGACCGAGGACGGCGCCTGGCAGGACGGCCTGCCGAGGTTCGCCCAACATGTTGCGGACCTGATGGCCGAACTGGAGGCCGCCGCCGGCCTGCAGGGCCTGCCGGTCGGCCTCGCCGCCCCGGGACTGGCGGCACCCGACGGTCGCTGCATCACCTGGATGCCGGGGCGCATGCACGGCCTGGAGGGTCTGGACTGGACGGCCCGGCTCGGCCGGCCGGTGCAGGTACTCAACGATGCCCAGGCCGCCCTGCTGGCCGAGGTCGCGTACGGCGCCGCGCGCGGCTGTCGTGACGTCTTTCTGCTCACTCTCGGCACGGGCGTCGGCGGCGCGATCTGGTCGGGCGGCCGCCTGCTCACTGGCGCCTCCGGCCGCGGCGGGCATCTGGGCCACATCAGCCTCGATTGGCAGGGTCCGTGCGACGTTTTTCACACCCCGGGCAGCCTGGAATCCCTCATCGGCAACCAGAGCCTGCCCGCGCGCTCCGCGGGACGCTTCGCCAGCACCCTCGACCTGCTGACGGCCGTGCGCGCCGGTGATCCAGCGGCGCAATCGCTCTGGCAGGCCTCCGTGCGCGCCTTGGCCACGGGTCTGGCCTCCCTGATCAATGTGCTCGACCCCGAGCGGATCCTGCTGGGCGGAGGCATCGCCGAAGCGGCTGGCGACGACCTGCTGCAACCGCTGCGGGTGGAACTCGACCGCTGCGAATGGCGACCGGGCGGTCAGGCCGTGCCGGTGCAGCGGGCGGTGGCCGGCGAATGGGCCGGGGCACAGGGAGCCGCCTGGCAGGCTTGATCCGTCTCAGGGCTCGAAGCCGGTCGAAAGCAATTCGGTGTGGAAGGGTAGCGCCACCGTGCCAAGCCCGGCGAGTTCGCTGATGCGGTCAGCCGGCACGTACTCGGCCGGCAGGACATCGCCATTGAAGCTGAGCTGGATGGCCTGGATTTCCAAGGGGCGGGCCTGGGCCAGAGGGCGGGGTTTGGGCGATTCCTTGATGAGCTCGCTCTCCACCGCCAGCACCGGCTGTGGCGGCAGACCGGCGGAGAGTTCGGAGGCTTCGGCGTAGGCCGGCTGATCCTGGCGACCGCCGCCGACAATGCCAAAGGTGGTCCAGGCGGCAACGACGGCGATGGCCGCCGTGGCACCGGCCGTGGTCCAGCGCGGCGAAATGAAGTCCCCCAGCAGGGTGCCCAAACGCTCCCAGAGCAGTCCGCGGGCGGACTGGCGCAGCAATTCGGAGCGCTGGCGCTCCTTGAAACGGGAAAGAAAGTCCTCGACGAAATCTTCGGCAGGGCGCTCGTGGCGCTTCAGGCGCATCAGGCGTTGGAGGTTCTCGAATTCGTTCATGGGGAGGGAGCTTGAATACCGGGGCTAGGGAAGGTTCATTTGACGAAGTCTTCGAGATAGGTCTGGAGCAGACGGTGGGCGTAGAAAAGCCTCGACCTCACCGTGCCTTCCGACACGCCGAGAATCTTGCTGATCTCGTTGTGCTGAAGGCCCTGGATGTCATAAAGCGTCACTACTGTCCGGTGGTCCTCCGACAGCTTCTGCATCGCTTCGTTCAATTTTTTTTGCAGTTCGTGAATGTTGACCTCCCGAACCGTGTCGCGGTTGGCGGTGGTGATCTTGATGAAGTCGGGGTCGTGATGGATGCCGGAGTCGACGTCATCGAGGCTGACCTTGGCGTAGCGACCCCGCTTTTTCAGGTAGTTCAGGGTCATGTTCACCGCGATCGAGTAGATCCAGGTGTAGAAGGAGGACTTGCCGAGGAAGCGCTTCAGCGAGCGGTAGGCCTTGGCAAAGATCTCCTGCAGCAGGTCGGCCGTGTCCTCGCGGTTCGAGGTCATGTTGTACACCAGCCCGTAGAGCTTGGGCGTGTACTTGCGCACCAGCTCGTCAAAGGCACGGGTGTCTCCCGCCTGGGCGCGTTCGACCAGTTCACGATCCTCGGCCGCACTGCTGGCCTGGGGCTGTTCCTGAGTCGTCTCCATGGGGGCACTGCCGGCGCGTCCCGGGGCGCACGACTCGTGAAGCAAACCATCCATGGGGGGTGTAGACAAGTTTTTCTTCGAAATTCGGCTTTTCTGATTCTACGCCGCCGGCGCCATCCGGGTCAACCTTGCCGACACTTCCTGGCAACCGGGCAGCACGCGCTTGCGCACCTCGACCGTGACACCGACCACGGGGAACTCGGCCAGCAGGCAGGCCGCCAGCTCGGCCGCCAGGGTTTCGATGAGCCGACGCGGCCGTTCGGCGGCCAGGGCCCGCGCCCGCGTGGCGACGGCGGCGTAGTCGGGCGTGCCGGCGAGGTCATCCGCCAGCGTCTCAAAGCGGCGCGCGGTCCACAGCACAAGGTCGAGCTGCAGGTTCTGCCAGCTGGCGCGCTCCGCTTCGGGCACGCCAATGCGGGCGGGCAGGTCGAGACCACGCAGGTGGATTTCGTCGGGGGGCGGATTCATGGGACAGGCGGGGTGAGCAGGCGGGTCAGGTGCGAGAGATCGCGGACGAGGATGTCCGGATCGGCGGTGAGCAGGACGGGCACGGATTCGTAACCAGTGGCGGTGGCGACCGTCGTCAGCCCGGCGGCACGCCCGGCATCGATGTCGTGGCGCATGTCGCCCACGAAGGCGGTCTCGGCGGCGGCCAGGCCGTGCCGGTCGAGCATCCCGCGCACGTGTCCCACCTTGTCGA
>CANNUR010000025.1 GCA_947523045.1 uncultured Prosthecobacter sp. | reverse complement strand
GCCCCGCACAGCGCCGCCGAACTCGTCAACCGCCTGGAGGCGGCCGGCCTCGCCAGGCGCAAGCCCGATGCCACTGACGGACGGCAGGTGCGGGTGGCGCTCACCGCACGCGGCCGCGCCACGCTCGGCAGGCTGGCGGCGATCCATCACGAGGAACTGCAGACCACCGGCCCGCTGCTGATCCGCGAACTGAGCCGGCTGACCGCCAGCGCAACTTCGAATCCAACCTAGCCCGCCCATGAAAACACCGCCCCCCGCCGATACCAAGATCGTCACCGTCTTCCGCTCGCGCCTCGACGAGGCGGCGCGCGCGGAGTATGCCGCGCTCGCTCCGGAGATCACCGAACTCGCGCGCGGCATGCCCGGCTTTCTCTCGGCCAAGACCTTCAGCGCCGCCGATGGCGAACGCGTCACGGTGGTCGAATTCGACAACTGGGAACATCACGAGGCCTGGGGTCGACACCCGCGCCACCTCGAAGCGAAACGGCTGGGCATCCAGAAGTTTTACCTGAGCTACGACATCAGCGTGTGCAGCGTGCTGGGCGAACGCCATTTCGCGCGCTGATGGGGTCATCCGGCGCGGCGATGGCGCTCGACACTCACGATCTGCATGCGGTAGCGCGTGCGGCCGGTGGCGATGGTGACGATTTCACCCTCGCGCCGGTGCAGCACGGCGCGGCCCACGGGGGCATGCTCCGAGATGCGGCCGGCCACGGCGTCGGCCTCATGATCGGGCACCACCTGGATGCGCAGTTCATCGTCGGCGACCTGCGCCGGTTCGGAGATTTCACGGAGAACGAGTTGGTCGTAATACTGAATTTTGTCGGTTTTCATGAGATGATTCTTGGGGTTTGCAGGGCAACAAACGCACCCGCGACGCCAGGCGCGCGGGCTGCGTGTCAGGACCACCTGAGTCCTGATGGAAGTAAGTCGCGCCGAAGCCTTTTGCTCCGAGCGCATGGCGCTGACGCCGCGGCCTGACTGGAAGCCTCCCGCTCCCAGCGGCTGGCCGCGACGCGAGGTCAAGCCCGGTGGACGGCAGGGACACCGGCCCCAAAACACAAGGCTTGGGATCCGGATGACGACTGCTCCGGGCCCGGCGTCAGCGCACGCTCAGGTGCTTGACCCGGTAACCGGGCAGCTCGTAATCGAGCGTCGCACAGGCTTCGCGCACGGCGTCTTCGCGACTGGCAGCGTCGATGCGCAGATGGGTCTCCAAGTGCACCGTGCCAAAACTCTCCTTGCTGGTGAGATCGGCAGTGGCAAGCCAAGGCTTGGCACCCGGCGGCGGCGGCGTTGGCCGGCCGCGCAGACGGCGCAGACGGTTGATCAGACGGGTGCGCAGACCGGGCCGCGCCACGGGGGCGCACCCCGCGGGTGCGCTCGATTCGAGTGAGTTCATGCGAAGAAGGAGTTCATGCCCCCGCGCGAATAGGATGGACGCGCGGCGGGCGGGTTTCTGCCGTTGGGTTGGGTCGGGCGGAGTTGGCGGGCGCCTCCTGCAAACGCAGGAAGTGCCCGCTCAAACCCGGCTGGCGCCCAAGCGGTGGCAGAGGGGCATGCACTCAGGCTTCGGCGTGACGCCGAGCTTGGGGGTGCAGGATGAACTCTTGAGGCTCACAATAATTCCACTTTATTCACTTTTATCTGAAAAGCAAGGACGAAACCACACTCTTGGTTGCGCAACCTGATGCCTGAGTTGGGCAAAACCAACACGCCTGATGAAAGACGGCTGCGCGCCTCGTCTCCTCTCTCAGCACCTCCTTTATGATGGCATCGCCCACGGATCCACCGCCCTTCCCCGCCTGCCGACACCGGCGCAGGCGCGCTGCAACCTCTTCCGGCAGCCTCACTTGGCTCGCCGGCGAACCCTTTCGCCTGTTCTTCCCCGCCGGCCTGCTTTGGAGCCTCGTCGGCGTGCTGCTCTGGCCGCTGTTTTATGCCGGCGAACTGACCTTTCATCCCGGCATCGCCCATGCCCGACTGATGATCCAGGGCTTCGGCGGCGCACTCGTGCTGGGCTTCCTCGGAACCGCCGGCCCGCGCATGGCTTCCGCTCCGAAGTGGACCTCCCTGGAACTGCTCACCCTCTTCCTGCTGCACTCGACCGGCTGCCTGCTGCATCTGCGCCTGCAGCATGCCGCCGGCGATCTCGCCTTCCTGCTCGCCCTCACCGGCCTGGTGGTCGGCCTGCTGGTACGCGTCGCGCGCTTTCGTCGCGAGTGGCCGCCGCCGCAATTGCTGCTCGCTCTCACCGGCCTCGGCTGCGGCGTGATCGGCACCCTGCTCTGGCTGACCCCCGACCCGGCCGCCAGCCTGCCGCGCCAGCGCCTCGCCAACCTGCTCGTTTATCAGGGCCTGCTGCTGCCGCCAGTGCTCGGCATTGGCTCCTTCCTCTTCCCGCGCCTGCTCGGCGGCGGCTTCGGCGAAACCGGTGCCGACATCCGCCCGCGACTGCAACGCGCCCTGCTCGCCTCCGCCCTGCTGGTTGCCAGCTTCATCCTCGAAGCCTGGGACAACGCACGGCTGGGCCCGCTGCTGCGCGCCGGCACGGCGGCCTGGTACCTGCTCGTCGAAATCCGCTGGCGCAGCGCCCCCGGCGACGCCCCGCGCGGCTCCCTGACCACCGGCCTGTTCTGGGCACTCGGTCTCGGCCTGACCGGCCTGCTGCTCATGGCCCTGCTGCCGGAGCGACGTCTCGCGGTCGGCCACCTGCTCTATGCCGGCGGCTTCGGCCTGCTCATGCTGGTGGTGGCCAGCCGCGTGGTCTTCGGCCACAGCGGCGAACTCGAGGGCTTTGCCCAACGCGGCTGGCGACCGCGCCTGCTGCTGTTTCTCGCCATTCTCGCCACCCTGACCCGCGCGAGCGCCGATTTTTTCCCGGCCATCCTCATCTCGCACCACCTCTACGCCGCCTGGACCTGGGCCGCCGCGGCGCTGTTCTGGCTGCTCTGGCAGCGCCGGCGTTTGGGGCAGCGCGACACGACTGAATGAACTCAGCGCAGCGGCACCGCCACCAGTTCCTCGCTGTCGCGCGCGAACAGCACGCCGTCGGCAAAGGCGGCGTGGCTGCGGTGACCGGCACGCAGGATCTGCACGGCAAGCGCCTTGTCGAATCCTGCCGGGCTCGCCGGCACCACCCACAACTCGCCCTGCTCGGTGACGATGAGCAAACGACCGCCCACCAGTTGCAGGGTGCCGCCGGGCAGCTTGTCGGGCGCCTCCCAGACGACCTCGCCATCGGCCAGTCGCACGCAGCGCAATTTCATGCCGGTCTCCTGGCGTCCGTGGAAGCCATACAGATGCCCCTCGTGCACCACCGGCGTCGCATAGTGGCAGTCGAGCACCTCCTGCCGGCTCCAGACCTTTTCCAGCGCCGGCTTGTCGGTGATTCGAAACAGATTGGCGCCAACGCCATAGCCGGCCGAAACGAACCATCGGCCGTCGCCACAGGCCAGGGGCGAGGCGGCATTCACCGAGGCGTCCATCGTCGAGCGCAGGGGTCGCGAGTCGAGCACCGCGCCCGTGGTCGCATCGACCAGCCAAAGCCGGTTGCGCATCCAGGCCAGCAGCCGCCCCGGACCGGCCGCCACGGGCGAGGCGTAACCGGCTTCGTCGCTCACCGAGGCCGACACCGGCGCCCCGGTGCGAACGTCGAGCGCGAGCAGACCGGCGTCGTTCCCATCCAGTTCCCCGCCGGCGGCGATCCAGACGCGCTCGCCGAGCACCAGCGGCGAGGGGGCGCGGCCGAAGAAGCCCTGCGGCGAACCCGCCTTGGCGACGGTGTCGAAGGCCCAGAGCTCGCGCCCCGTGGCCAGATCGAGCGCGGTGACGCGGCCCTCCGGCCCATGCGTGAAAACCCGGCCATCGGCCACTGCCGGCACGGCGCGCGGGCCGTTGTCAAAGCCGAAGCTGTCGACGTAGTCGGTCACATAAACGCTGCGCCACAGCGTCTTGCCGGTGCGCGGATCCAGCGCCTCCGTGGTCATGTCGCCGCCTTCGCGATGGAACAGGATCACCTTGCCGTCGGCCACCACCGGACCGGCAAAGCCGGCGCCGGCCGACCGCCGCCAGAGCACCTCCGGCTCGCGCGCGAAAGCCGCCGGCAACGCCGCCTCCTGCGCGGCGGCCCGGCCATCGCGGGTTGGTCCGAGAAACTGCGGCCAGTCGGCGGCCGACAATGGGGCGGCAAGCAGAGCGAGCAGGAGGACAGGGCGGGCAGGCATGCCCACCGATAGCGGCGAAGGCCGGCGGGCGACAAGCGCGGATTTTGCGGCCTTGCTTCCCGGCCCGGGTCCGGCTAGGTGGCGGCGGCATGGATGAGATGACGCCCCCCGACTGGAACCACTGGCAGCCGACGATGCGCGCCACCCTGATGTTCATTCTCGATCGCAAGCAGGGGCGGGTGCTGCTGATCCGCAAGAAGCGCGGTCTCGGCGCCGGCAAGGTCAACGGCCCGGGGGGCAAACTCGATCCGGGCGAAACGCCCGCGCAATGCGCCGTGCGCGAAACCCAGGAGGAACTCAGCGTCACGCCGCTCGACCCGGTGAAGCGCGGCGAGCTGTGGTTTCAATTTGTCGACGGCCTCGCGCTGTACGTCGATGTCTTCCTTGCCACACGCTGGCAGGGCGAGGCGGTGGAAACCCACGAGGCCGTGCCGATGTGGACCGCGGTATCGGCCATTCCCTACGACGAGATGTGGGCCGACGACCGTTTCTGGCTCGGCGACCTGCTGACCGGCACGCGCTGTTTCGTCGGCAAATTCCTCTTCGACAACGACACCATGCTCAGCCACGAGATGGCCTGGCACGAGGCCTGCGTTCCAGCGTAGGCGCCTTTGCCAAGGGGCGGGGTCGAAACGAATTCAGCATTGCCTTGGCGGGCGGAAATCCGCAGGATGCCGCCATGAAAATCGCGCACTGCCAGTTGGAATCCTGGTGCGAGGACTTCGATCACAACCTGCGGCGTTTCGAAGAGGGGCTGCAACGCGCCGACGCCGCCGGCGCCGCCATCGTCACCTTCCCGGAATGCTTCCTCACCGGCTATCCCGACACCGAGGAACGGGCCCGCGCCGGTGCCTTCGCGGTCGATTCGCCGGAGATGCAGCGCGTGCTCGACGTCACCAGCCGGCACGAGGCCCTGGCCATCGTCGGGTTCAATGAACAGCGCGGTGAAGACCTGTACAACACCGTCGTGGTGGCGCACCGCGGCCACCTGCTCGGCACCTACAGCAAGTGCGCGGCCTATCAAAAATTCCACAAGCAGGGCCGCGACTTCCCGGTCTGGGAACACCGCGGACTGAAATTCGGCGTGCTGATCTGCGCGGACGGCGGCTACATCGAGCCGGCCCGCATCCTCGCCCTCAAGGGCGCGCGGGTCATCTTCGCCCCGCACTTCAACTACATCCGCGACTCCGGCCTGATCTCGCACTTCATGAAGGTGCGGGCCGACCACAGCGCGCGCGCCATCGAAAATGGGGTGTTCTTCGTGCGCGCCAACAACGTCGTGCTCGATCCGGCCAAAAGCGGCATCACCCGCACCTCCGGCGTCGGCTACGGCGACAGCTACATCATGGATCCCGGCGGCGAAATCCTCGTCCAAAGCCGGCGCCATCAGGAGGATTTCCTGCTCGCCGAGATCGACCCGTCCCCGCCGCGCCCGAACGCCTGGGGCCTGAGCAAGTCGGCTTGGAGCTGGCGCGAGTTTGGCCCGCTGCTCGACGCCGCCGCCCGGACCCGGCCGGAGTGAGCGGAACGCGGACATTTCATTTGCCCGCAGCGCGCCCCAGCGGAGTGTGGACCACTCCATGATCAGCCAGCTCATCGACTACGTCCTGCACGTCGACAAACATCTCCAGGTCTTCGCCCAGGAGTACGGCACGCTCATCTACATCCTGCTCTTCGCCATTGTCTTCTGCGAGACCGGCCTGGTGGTGACCCCGTTTCTGCCCGGCGATTCCCTGCTGTTCGCGGTTGGCGCCCTCGCCGCCCAGGATCTGATCCGCCTGGAGATCATCCTGCCCCTGCTGGTCGCCGCGGCCATTTTGGGCGACAACCTCAATTACTGGATCGGCCGGCGCGCCGGTGGCTGGATGGTGCGGCAGCGCTGGTTCAAGAACGATTACCTGGTGAAGACCGAGGCCTTCTTCGTGCGTCACGGTGGCAAGGCCATCATCCTGGCGCGTTTCGCCCCGATCATCCGCACCTTCGCCCCCTTCACCGCCGGGCTCGGCCGCATGCACTACAGCCGTTTCCTGCTCTTCAGCCTCGGCGGCGGCATCATCTGGGTGGCCAGCTTCGGCATCGGCGGCTACTTCCTCGGCAGCATTCCGATCATCAAGAACAACCTCAAGCTGGTCTTCCTGCTCATCATCGTCGTCTCCCTGCTGCCCATCGTCATCGAGGTCGTCCGCCACCGCCGCGAGGCGCGCCGGGGCCCAAATGCCTGACGACAGCCGCACCCGGCTATGCGAGAGTGTGGGATGCGCAACAAGCTTCTCAAGCTGCTCGGCCGCGACGATTACGCACCCGCCACCGTTTCCGACCTCCTCAAGCGGCTGCGCCTGCCTCCGGATCGGCAGGTCGACCTGGAAGCGGCGCTGGACAGCCTGCTCGCCGAGGGCCGGATCGTCCGCACCAAGGGCGACCGCCACATCCTCGCCGACGCGGCCGACCTCATCCCCGGTGTCATCCAGATCACCCGCGGCGGCCGCGGCTTCGTCCAGCCGGATGCCCCCGGGCAGACGGAAATCAGCATCGCCGAAAGCGCCACCGACACCGCCATGCATGGCGATCGTGTCCTGGTGCGGCTCAACCTGAAGCCGCTTGGCCTGCGCAAGCCCGCCGGTCCCGAGGAGCGCAGCGGCAGCGTCGTGCGCGTGCTGGAACGCAGCCGCACCCGCTTTGTCGGCACCCTCGAGCGCGGCAAAAAGTTTCTCCACGTCATCCCCGATGACCCGCGCCTGCCCTCGGCCGTGCACGTGCCCGAACCGCGCGATGTCGGCCGGCCCGCGCGGGTCGGCGACAAGGTGGTCGTCGAAATCCTCGGCTGGGAATCCCGCCACGTGCCGCCGGAAGGCGAGGTGGTCGAGGTGCTCGGCGCACCCGACGAGGAGGGCGTCGACATGCTCTCCGTGCTGCGCCACTACGACCTGCCCCTGCACTTCCCGAAGGCCGTGCTGCAGGAGGCGCAGGCCATCGCCCGCTCGCGGCCCGACAACCAGCCCTCGCGCGAGGAATGCACCGGCCGCACCGACTGCCGCAAGCATCGGGTCGTCACCATTGACCCCGACGACGCCAAGGATTTCGACGACGCCATCTGCGTGCAGGCCGAGGCCGACGGCCGCTGGCGGCTCTGGGTGCACATCGCCGATGTCTCCCATTATGTCCGCCCCGGCACCGCCCTCGACCAGGAGGCGCGCAAGCGCGGCAACTCGACCTACCTGGTCGACCGCGTCATCCCCATGCTGCCCGAGGCGCTCAGCAACGAGCTCTGCTCGCTGAAGCCCGACCTCGACCGCCTGACCAAGTGCGTCGAGTTCGTGCTCGAGCGCGACGGCCGCGTCGTGCACGCGAAGTTTTATTCGGCGGTCATCCGCTCGCAGCGCCGCTACACCTACCAGGAGGCCTTCGCCATCCTGCAACGCGCCCCCCGTGACGCGACCGAGTCGATGCTGCACGACGCCCATGGCCTGGCCCAGAAGGTGCGCGCCCGCCGCTTTGCCAACGGCTCGCTCGACCTCGACTTCCCCGAGAACAAGATCCGCCTCGATGAACAGGGGCGCGTGCTGCGCATCGAGCGCATGGAGAACGACGCCTCGCACCAGCTCATCGAGGAATTCATGCTGCTCGCCAACGAGGCTGTTGCCGGCCGCCTGCTGGCGCTCAACCGTCCGGCCGTGCACCGCATCCACGAGGCTCCCAAGGAAAAGCGCCTCAACGATTACCGCGAGGAGGTGCTCAGCCACGGCGTCCGCTGCGGCAACCTCAGCCACCGCCCGGAGGTGCAGAAACTGCTCGCCAAACTCGGCACCCTGCCGATCGGCCAGGCGCTCAAGATCGGCTTTCTGAAATCGCTCATGCGCGCCCGCTACGCCACCGAGGCCCTCGGCCATTACGGGCTCGCCAAAAAGCAGTACACCCACTTCACCTCGCCGATCCGCCGCTACGCCGACCTCGTGGTGCACCGGGCGCTGTTCGACCGTGTCCACCTGCAGCACGATGAGGCGCGGCGGATTGCCGACCACATCTCCACCACCGAACGCAACTCGGCCGACGCCGAGCGCGACAGCCGTGAGGTCAAGTTGTACGCCTTCCTCAACGCCCAGATCGACTCCGGCAGCCCGCAGACCTACTCCGGCCTCGTCACCGATGTGCGCAACTTCGGCTTCTTCGTCGACGTCGCCGAACTCGGCATGAGCGGCCTTGTGCCGCTGTCGGCCCTCGCCGACGACTTCTACGTCTTCGATCCCGGGCGCGGCCAGTTGCTGGGACGGCGCACCCGCCGCCTCATCCGCCTGGGCGACACCCTGCCGGTGCAGATCCTGCGGGTCGACCGCTTCAACAAGCGCGTCGATTTCCGCCCCGCCGAAGCGGAGTCGCCCCGCGGAGGCCGACCGCCGCAGACACGCAGCGAAGGTGACAAGGGGCGCGACTCCCGCCAGCCGCGCCACAGCCCGCCGCGCGGCAAGAAACCGGCGCCCCAGGGCAAGCCCGGGCACGGCGCGCGCCAGTCGGATGGAGCGCCGCAGCCGCACCAGCGGAAGAAAGGCCCTCCCGGCAAAACCACCCCTCCGCCGCCAGCCAAGGCCAAGAAAAAAAGCCGCCCGCCATCCCAACAACGCTCCTCCAAGCGCTAATGCTCATCCGGGGACAGCCCCTTTTGAGGCTTTGACGAGTCGGGTTGGCGTCGGACTTGTCGGACTGGTCCGACCCGTCTGACGAACCTAACAGCGGCTCTCACTTCGGGGAGGTCGCTTGCAGGCCTTCCAGCACGCCCAGGATCAGGGCCTTGGCACCGGTGCGCACCGCCAGCGGGGCATCGGGACGAAAAAAGGGGCTGTGCAGGCTGGGCAGCGGTGCGCCGCTTGCCTGGGCCTGGCGAAACTTCGCCTCGGGCACGACGCCAAGCCAGAACATGCAGATCGGCCGACGTTCTTCGGTCATGCCATAGCGGGCAAAGTCCTCGCCCACCATGCTCGGCGGTCGTTCGGACACCGCGTCACCACCCAACACCGTCTCAAACCGTCCGCGCAACCGGCGCGTGAAGGTCTCATCGTTGAGCAGCACTGGTGTGAACTCATCGCCGATGATGACCTCGGGCAACAAATCCTCCGGCAGACCGGCGGCGAGGCCGATGCCGCGGCTGATGCGGCGGATCGATTCAAGCACCTGAGTCCGCGTCTCCTCGCGGGTGGCACGCACGGTGAGCTGCAGGCGCGCCTGATCGGGGATGATGTTGTGCTTGGTGCCGGCCTGGAAGGAGCCCACGGTGACCACGACGGCGTCGAGCGGGTGGGTTTCGCGACTGGCAATCGTCTGCAAAGCCAGCACGATCTGCGCGGCGATGACCACGGGATCCTTGGTCGCCTGCGGCTGGGCGCCGTGACCGCCAATGCCGTGCACGACGATGTCGAGGTTGTCGACGCTGGCCGTCATGCCGCCGGGGGTGATGCCGACCTGACCGGCCGGCAGGTCGGCCGAGCAGTGCAGGGCGAGGCTGAGATCCGGCTTGGGGAATTTTTCGAACAGGCCGTCGGCGAGCATGGCGCGCGCACCACCGCCACGTTCCTCGGCCGGCTGAGCGATGAACACCAACGTGCCCTGCCAGCGCCCGCGCTCGGCCGCCAGCACCCGCGCCGCGCCGGTCCAGCAGGTCATGTGGACATCGTGGCCGCAGGCGTGCATGACCGGCACCTCCTTGCCCGAGTCATCGGCGACCTTGACCCGGCTGGCGAAGGGCAGGCCGGTCAATTCGCGCACCGGCAGCGCGTCCATGTCGGCGCGCACCAGCACCGTGCGGCCGGGACCGTTGCGCAGCACGCCGACCACGCCCCAGCCGCCCACCTTTTCGGTGACCTCAAAACCGCAGGCGCGCAGTTCCTCGGCCATGCGTCGACTGGTCTGCTCCTCATGGAAGGACAGCTCGGGATGCGCATGCAGGTGGCGGTAAAGGGCATCGAGCGAGTCGGCCTCGTTTTCCAGACGACGGTCGATGACCTCGACCGTGTCGTCGCCGGCAACCGGGGACGCGAGAAGAACCAGGAGGAAGGCAACAAGGCGATGCATGTCGGGACTCTAGCCGGTTGCCCCACACGACGGCAAGCACGCGCTTATCCCTCATCCCTCATCCCTCATCCCTTCCCGCTGCCTTGCCGGCAGACCCGCAATGACGCGGTCATACGAGTGGCGGATGAGGTCGCGGACGA
The DNA here is from genome assembly GCA_947523045.1 of uncultured Prosthecobacter sp. Classification (GTDB taxonomy): domain Bacteria; phylum Verrucomicrobiota; class Verrucomicrobiia; order Verrucomicrobiales; family Verrucomicrobiaceae; genus Prosthecobacter. Next base: position 12,052 of record CANNUR010000025.1, on the reverse strand, counting down.
GACGGACGGGCAGGCTGCCATCGAGCGTCAGGGTATTCCAGTGGCGCTTGTTCATGTGGTAGCCGGGGCGGATGGCGGCGTGGCGGTCGCGCAGTTCAAGGGCGTAGTCCGGCTCGCACTTGAGGTTGAGCCGCGGCGGGACGTCCTCGGGCAGCAGCAGGGCGAACATCTTGCCGGCGACTTTGTACACCAGAGCCTCGGGACCGAAGGGGGTGTCCTCCACGGCATGCGACAGGGACAGGCAGAAGCTGCGAATGTCATCGGGAGTCATGTCGGCAAAGAAAGGGCTTTTCCTGGAGTTCGCCATGACATTCAATGGGGCTGCCTCATCATGAACACGCGCCTTTTTCCCTGCCTTGTCCTGCTGCTTTGCCCGGCGGCGCTTGCGGCCGACCCGGTCGCCGCCCTGCGCGAGGCGCTGACCCTGCACGCCTCCTTCGACCAGGGCTTCGACGCCGATGTTTCGCGCGGCGACAAGGCCTGCTCGATCCGCCAGGGCAAGGCTTTCGTGCCCGCCGCCGAAAGCGCCGAGCTGCGCCTGGCACCGAAGGCCGGTCGCTTTGGCGGAGCGCTGCATTTCCCCAAGAAGGGAGCCGTTCGACCGCAGTTCGCCGGCCCGGGAGTGCTCGGCTACAACGACCGGAGTTGGAGTGCGACGGTATCGGTCTGGCTGCGCCTGACCCCGGACGAGGATCTGGAGCCCGGCTACTGCGACCCCGTGCAGATCGTCGGCGACGACGGCAAGAAGGGGTTCATTTTCCTGGAATGGTCGAAGGACGAAACACCCCGATTTTTCCGGCTGGCCGTGCGGCCGCTGCTGCACCTGTGGAATCCGGACAACGCCGCCTGGGACCAGATTCCCGTCGCCAAGCGCCCCATGGTGCAGCTGGCGAAGGCGCCGTTTTCACGGGAGCGCTGGACGCATGTGGCCTTCACGCTCGACCGACTCAATGACAAGGCGGCCAAGCCCTCGGCCTCGCTCTACCTCGACGGCGAGGCAAAGGGCGCGATCCGCGACTGGGATCTCACCCTCGGCTGGGATCCGGCGAAGGTGGCGCTCGTGCTGGGCGCGGCCTACGTGGGGCACGTCGATGATCTCGCCGTCTTCGACCGCGCCCTCGCTCCGGCCGAGGTGAAGGCCTTGTTCGAACTCGACAACGGCGTCGCCGACCTGCGCTGAGCGCGCCTCAGCGGCGCAGGTAGAGCAGCAGGCGGTCGTGCACGAGCAGGGCGAGGTCGGGCTTGCCGTCGCCGTCGAGGTCGGGTGCCAGGTAATCGTGCGGCTCGTTGCTGAGGCCGACCTTGCCGCGGTACTGCGGATCGACCTCGAAGACGCGGAAGAACAACCGGCTCTGCCAGGGCGCCGACGGCGTCTTGTCGGCGGAGAAGAGCTCCAGCACGCGGCTGGTGCCATTGTCGATGCAGAGCAGGTCGTCGCTGTCAGGAGCACCGCTGAAGGGCGCTGGCAGCAGGTCGGTGGCGGCGGTGTCCTTCAGTTCGGTGTCGAAACTGGCCACGGTTTCCAGGGTCAGCGCACTGCCGGTGAAGGGGTTCAGATCAAAGACTGTCTTGCCGATCATGAGCAGGGCGCTGTCGCTGCCGCGCCGCACCAGCCGGCACTCGTCCGGCGTCAGCGCCGACAGCGCGTGCGTGTGGGCGGCGCGGAAGACACCGTCGTCATCGGGCGTCATCTCATAGAGCTTGAGCGCCGTGGTGTCGGCGAGCAGGGCGCGCGGCCGCCCTTCCCCGGTGGCCACCACGACGGCACTGATCTGGGCGCCGGCCTCGGGGGCGTTGAACTGTTCCACCGTCACTGCCTTGCCATCGGCGCCGACCCGAAAGGCACGGGCAAGCTGATCGCGGGCAACGATGACCTCGGCGCGGCCATCGCCGTCGAGGTCGGCGGTGGTGAGGGCAGCGGGGGCGAGTTTGTTGAGCAGGTTGTCGGGCAAACCCTCGGCACGACGGAAGGCGGGGCTGCCATCGCGGGCAAGCAGGATCTGCATAGGCGCGAGGCTGGAGAACAGGGCGAGGTCGTTGCGACCGTCCTGGTCGGCATCGACGAGGCGCAGGGCCGAGGGTTTGAGTGGCGCGCCGGGCAGGTCGAGGGTGGCCGTGGCAAACTGCTTTTTCGCCGCCTCCCAGCGCAGGGTCAGCAGGCTCGTCCGGCCCTTGGCCTCGGTGAGGGCGAGCACGGCCGGAGCCGCTGCGGCGCCAAAGGGGCCGGCGGTGAGGGCGAGCAGGATGTCGCTGGTCTGGTGCAGGCTTTCCGGGTAGGTAAGACGCCCCTTGCGCCAGCGCGACAGGCCAAGGGTTTTTTCCGCGGGACTGAGGAGCAGCAACTCGGCCTTGCCGTCGCCGTCGACATCGGCGATCGCGAGGCCTTCAACCCCGCTGAGCGCGGGAAACTCACGTCCCTCGGCAAAACCGCCGTCGGCGCGGCCGGCGAAGAACCACAGGCGCGCATTTTTCGGCTCGGCGAGAACGACATCGGCCTGGCCATCGCCATCGAGATCGCCAAAGGCGCTGGCACCGCTCTTGGCATCGGCGGCGGGCACGGCGTGGCGGATGCTGGCGGCGCGATCGGAATCGCCGGCAACCGCGGCACGTGTCAGGCGGGCGACCTCAACCATGCCGGTGTCGTCGCGGATCCAGGCGAGGCCGTGGCCACCGCCGCGCAGGCGCAGGGGCTGGACCCAGCAGCGGCTCTGCGGGATCTGCAGGCGCCATTCCTCGCCGAAGGCGACTCCCGGCTGCTGCAGGCGCACGAGCACGGCATCGCCCTCGGAGGCGGTGCAAAAGAGATCGGCACGACCATCGCCATCGAGATCGGCGCTGCGCAGGCCACCACAGTCCGTCTCACCGACCGCATACACCCGCGGTTCACCCCAGGCACCGGAGGCCGGCTGACGCCAGACGCGCAGGCGGGTCTCGGTCAGCAAAGCAAGATCCACACGGCCATCGCCATCGAGGTCGCGGGCGAGCAACGATTCAGGATCCTCCGACACCGAATCGAGCACGAACTCGGTCTTGTCGTTCCAGCCGCCCTGCGCGTCCTGGCGGCGCAACACGAGTTTCTTGTCATCGGTCGTATAAGCGATGTCCGGACGGGCGTCGCCATTCCAGTCACCCACCGCAAGGGCATGGGCGAGCCGGCCGATGACGAGGGGCTGCTTGTCGAGCCGGGAGACTTCCAGCACCGGGTTCCAGCGGTCCGCTCGCGACGAGCGTTCCGGTTCGCCGGGGCGCGGGCCCTCCTTGCGCTGGAGCAGGAACTCGATGCGGGCGCGGTCGCGATTGATCAGCACGAGGTCGGCCAGGCCATCACCATTGAAATCGGCCGAGCGCAGACCGGTGGTGTTCCAGTCGAGCTTCACCACCTCGGGACCGTCCAGATAGACACCGTCGGCGAAGGCGGCGGCGCTGCAGGCGGCAAAAAGCAGGAGGTGGCGCATGAGCGGACAGGGAGCACGCTTCAGGGGGCCGGCACCGGGCGGGTGAGCAGGCGGTAATGCATGGCGTCGGCGGGCTGATAGGCGGCACCGGCGCCCTGGCCAAAGTAGCGCGACCACATCGCATCGGAAGGCGGGGATTCCATGTCGAAGATGCCACCGCCATCGCCGCCGGCGGCTGAGGCCTTCGGGCCCTTGGCCTTTTTCTGCAGGGCACCGGCCATCTGGGTCTGGGCCAGGGTGGCGGCCTCGACCATGAGCTTCATGAGCCGGCTGCTGTCGGTGACGCTGACACCCGTGTGCCCGGGTGGCAGGCGGCCGAGCAGGTCGCGGGCTTGTTCGCCCTCCCAGAGGCTGGGGCCGGAGGGATCCTTCATGCGGGTGAGCACGGTCTTGAGAAGAGTCTGCGGGCCGGTGCTGAGCAGCAGGTGGGAATCGGTCAGGCAGAAGGCAAATCCAGGAGTCTCCTCCGCGGCCGCGGGCATCTTGACGCTGTAGATCGTGTGGCCGAGAAACTCCGATTCCTCGAAGGCGGCGAAGCCGGCGCCGACAAAGCGGCGCACGCCCTCAAGCGCGCCGCCGAGGCGGTTGCGGTCGCGCACCTTGAAGGCGACCACCTGGCTCTGGGCAGTGGCGTCGCCATCCGTGATCTCCGTGTACTCGTCGCCGAGACTGGCGAAGAAGTCGTCGCGCAGCTTGATGCCGACCTGGCCCTCGACCATGCCGAGTTGGGCCGTGGCCATGGCGGCGACCGGCCCGAATTTCTGCAGCAGGGCGAGCAGTTCGTCCCAGAGTTCGACCATGCTGAAGCGCGCGCTGCTGCCGCTGATCACCTCGGACGGCACAAACTCGGGCAGTTCGACCGGACCTGTGGCGTCGGTGCGCAGCAGGGCGAGCAGGCCGGCGGGCTGATCCGCGTGCAACAGGGCAAAGTCGATGTGCGACTGTTCTTTGCCAAAGTCGAACATGAGAGCCATGGCCTGCAGTTGTTCGAGACCAAGAGCATCGATCACCTGGCCAGGCGAGACTGGCAGCGGGCTGTTTTGACCGGCCTGCTCACCGGCCTTTTGCGCCGCATCCTTGGCCCAGCGCATGAGCACCTCGCCGTTGAGGTAGATCCGCAAGTCGGGCGTGCCTCCGGCGAGGGCGTCGAGACGGGAGAGGTGGCCGGTCACCACAGGCGAGGCCTCGGCCGCCTTGCTCTTCAGCGAGGCAATCATCTGCTCCACCAGCTTGCGTGAATTGCCTTCAACGAGGACCTCGCCGATGAAGGCATGACCGGACTCCCAGAGGGCATCGTCCTCCTCCGACTTGCTGAGCAGGCTCACTTCAACACCAGCGAGTTCGATGGTGCGCGCCTTCATCTCCTCATCCCCGGCCAGGGCCAGTTCATGTTCGCGCTTTTTCATCTCGCGCAGCTCGTCGATTTTGCCGCCGGCCTCGCTGAGCGCCACAAACGGCAGGCCCTTGGCAACCTCCTCCGGCGTGTCCGCCGCGAACACGGCCAGGCTGGCACCGGGATAACGCTTGAGCGTGTCGGCCAGGCCCTCGCCCGTGGTCTCCTTGAAGAAGGCATTCCAGGGCGCGTCGCCGTCCTTCATCATCGGTGCCGTCCAGCGCTTGAACTCCTCGTCCTCCAGCAACCGCCCAAAACTGCCACCATTCCAGTCGTCGACCAACTCCGGGGTGTTCTTGACGGCGATGACGCCGAGGGTGTTGGCGGGCAGCAGCTTGTACCAGTCCTCGAGGGCACCGGCACGCAGGCCGGTGGCAACAAACAGGCTGAGCGCGGCGAGGCGGAGCAGGCGGGAAGGAGACGGTTTCATGGATTGGGCTTGGGGGAGTCGGTGGCGGGAGCGGGCGGCCGCAGGTAGCGGAAGCCGCTGTTGGGGTTGCGCGGGTCGAAGGCGAAGGCGTCGCGGTTTTTCAGGAAGAGCTTGAGCAGGTTGGCCGGGATCGAGAAGCCGAGTCCCTCAACGCCGACACCGGCGAGCTTCATGTTGTTGACGCCAACGACCTCGCCGCGGGCATTGAAAAGCGGACCCCCGGAGTTGCCGGGGTTGATCTGGGTGGTACTCTGAATCGACCAGGCGCCGCGGGTGTCGCGCGCACGCACGCTGACGATGCCCTGCGAGACCGTGCGCTCGAGGCCCAGCGGACTGCCGATGGCGAAGACCGGCTGCCCCTGGCTGAGCGAGTCGGAATCGCCGATCGGCACGAACGGCAGGTCGGCGGCGGCGGGGTCGTCGATCTGCAGCACGGCGAGATCGAGGAAGCCGTTCATGGCGATGATCTTCACCTTGGGGAAGACGAGTTTTTCCAGGCCGCTGCCGGCCTTGCGGTAGACGAGCACGGAGATCTCGCGTTCGCCGGCGATGACATGCTGGTTGGTGATGACATGGCCAAGCTTGTTGATGATGAAGCCGGAGCCGAGACCGGAGGCGGTCTGGATCTGCACGACGGCGCCACCGACGCGCTCCACGTTGAGATCGACCGGCAGCGGATCGCGCCCCGTCTCGACATAGTACAAATCCTCCGCCCGTGCCTGGGTCTCCGGGGCGGCGGCGGGCGACACGGCTTCGCGGGCGGCGATTTCATCGAGCGGCACGGCGAGCACGCTGAAGCCGAGGTCGATGAGCACGCTGTCCGCGCGTTCGCGCAGGATTTCGCCACGAATCTCGGCACCATTGTTGAGGCGCAGCAGAACCGGCTCGCCCGCCCGAGCCGTCAGGGCAGCCGACAGAAAGGCAAGGGAGAAAATCCAGCGGAGACTCACGCCCGCCGAGGTTAGCCAGCAGGCGCGGGGATACGAGAAAAAAGAGTGTTCCCCCGACGAAATTTTCGCGTCCCCGCCCCGGTGACTCACTGCTCCAGCATCCTCAAAAGCTGGGCGGCCTCGGCGAAGTCGCCGCGCAGCGACAGCGCCCGGCGGGTGGCCTGCACGGCCTCCTCGCGGCGGCCCTGGCGGGCGAGGATGGTGGCACGGGCGTAGGGGATGCCGGCATCGCGAGGATCGGCGCCCTCGCCCTGACGCAGCGCCGCCAAAGCCTCCTCGGTTTGGCCCTGGCCATTGAGGGCGAGCCCCAGGTTGTACCAGGCACGGGCGTACCCTGGATCAAACTTCACGGTTTCGCGCAGGGCGGCGATGGTGCCGTCCATATCGCCCGTCTCGCTGAGGGCAAGGCCGAGGGCGTAATGGTACTCCGCATGACGTGGCGCAAGGCGGATGGCGTCGCGCAGCTTGGCGATCGTCTTCGGCGTGTCACCGGCCGCATTGTAGAGCATGGCGAGGTCGTGGTGAAACGGCGGCGAGTTCGGATCCCATTCGACCGCGGTGCGCATGTGCCGGATCGCCTTTGGCAGATCGCCGCGGGCGAAGTGGTACTGGCCAAGCTGCATCTGGCCGCTCGGTTGATCCGAGTTGAGGCGCAGCATGTGCTCAAGGTCGCGACCGGCGGCGGAGGTCGGATCGATGGAATCGCGCAACGCCCAGGCCGCGGTGACGCGGACGCTGCGGGCGACGTCATCGAGCAGCTTTTCGACGCGACTGCGCAGGCGACCGTCCTGCAGGACCGGCTCGAGCACGCGGGCGGCGGACTGGCGGACCAGTGGGTGCGGATGCTCAAGCTGGGCGGCCACAGTCTCCTGGACCCGCGGCTCGCCAATCCAGCGGTCGAGACTGAGGGTGGCGCTGGCCTTCCAGGCCGGAATTTCCTCGCCCGCCAGCAACTCCAGCAGCCCGTCGCGGCCCTCGGGCCGGCCCTGGCGTGCCCGGGCCATGGCGAAGGCGCGCTTGCGGGTGTGTCGCTCCATCTTCGGACCGTACCATTTCTCGACGGCCTGCAGGGCCCAGTCGACGCTCTGGTCCTGGTGACACTTGTTGCAGGCATTGGGCACGCCATGCTCCTTGGTCAGCAGCGGATCGGGGATGCTGAAGCTATGGTCGTGGCGCGGGTGCCGCTGCATGTAGGTGGTCTGCGGCATGTGGCAGTTGATGCACTGGTTGCCGGTGCTCTCCAGCTTGTGGAAGCTGTGCACCTCGGGCACGATGGCCGGTGCATTGGGGAAACCGCCGGGCGTGTGACAGCGCATGCAGAGCTGGTTGCCAGGCAGGATCGTCTCCATGCTGTGCATGTCATGGCAGTCCATGCAGCGCACGCCGGCGTGATGCATGCGGCTACTCAGAAAGCTCGCGAACTCGTAGTTCTCGTCGCGGATCTGGCCGTCGGGATAATAAATGTCGCTGCCGTCGGTGACGGTGAGCAGGTAGTGATCCCAAAACGACTCACCAGGCACGAAGTCGCCGGTGATCTCGCCGCGCCTCGCATGACAGCCGGCGCAGTTCTCGATGTGCTGGTCGCGCGTCCACTTGACGAGATGCGGATCGCCCTTGGCACCGGTGTTGGCGCGCTGCCAGTCGTCGTGCGCCTTCATCGGACCGTGGCAGGACTCGCAGCTGACCGTCAACTGAGCCATGGCCGTGTGGTAGCTGTCGGTCTCCGGATCGTAGTTTTTGCGCAGGCGGGTGTTGTGACAGCTCGCGCACATCTGATTCCAGACCATGCCGCGCCCTGTCCAATGCCCCCACTCACCGGGCTTGCGATCCTCGTCGCCGAAGACGTTGAACCAGTCGCCCTTGTGCGGATCGTAACAGGCCTCCATGGCATGCAGGCGACCACCGGTGCCCCCGACGAGGAACTGGCGCAACGGGTCGTGCCCGATGACGCGCTCGACCTTCCAGGGACCGGGCCGGTTGTCGAAGCCGGGCGAGAGGATTTCGAAGACATCGCCGCTGCGGCGCGCCTCGCTAGTCTGGCTGCCATGCTGAAAGCGCTGTGCCGGCTCAAAGGCGGCCAGATCCCATTTCGGATCCGGCAGTCGCTCGGCCAGTCCGTGGTTCGAGCCCTTCCATTTCGCGTGCTCGGCGGCGTGGCACTCGGCGCAGGAGGCGTCGCCGGCATACTGGGCAAAAACGGCTTTTTCCTCGGCCATGGCGTACGGCGCGATCTTCACCGCCGGCACGGGGTCGGTGGGCACCACGAGATGGTTGGGCGCCGGCTGCAGCAGGGCGTAAACCACGACGCCGAGGGCGGCGAGCCCCCCGAGCCAGACGAGGCGTCCACCCGCGCGCGCGGGCGCCGGGGGGGGGCTGCCGGTCGGCCGGTTTTTTTTCATCCCCCTCATTACGCGGCGGAAACCGGCGAAGTCAACGCCATGCGCTTCAGCGCACCGCCGGCATGCCGGCGGAAAGGCTGTCGCCCAGCCAGCGCACCAGTCCGGCGATGGCGGCATGCTTTTTCGACAGCGCGGACAGCGCCGGCCAGTCCATGCGCGGGCGCAGCACCGGTGCGGTAACGCGCTGCAGGCGCAGCTTGGCGAGCACGCTTTCGAATTCCGCCACACCCATCGCGTGCAGATCGCGCGCGGGCGGCAAGTCATCGAGCTGGGCGGCGTGGATGCCGAGACTGCTGATGCCGACGCCGAATTGGTTGCCCAGGCTGCGCAAGGCCTCGACGAGGGCCTCGTCGTTGAGGGGTTCGGCGACGACCATCTCGCTCTGCAGGGTCCAGCGCGTGGCGCTGAGGGTCTGGAAGAATTCGGCCGCGCAGTTTTCGTGGCTGATGCCGGTCTTCAGCTGCACGCCGGTGACGATGGCCTCCGGGCCGCCGAGGTGGCGGCGCAGGCCGAGCATGGCGGAGTCGAAACGGGTGACATCATCGGGACCGGTCTCAAGATCCCACTCGGCGACGACGAGGTCGGGAATGTCCCAGTGGCTGCGCACCTCGACAGCCTGGCCGGCGCGACCGTTGAGCAGGAAGGGATGCTGGGCGCGCAGCAGGCAGAGCCGCTCGAAGATGGCGAGCAGGCGCAGGTGGCGACCGGCGCGCTGGTCGCCCTCGACGCCGCCGAACAGGTAGCCGGAGGTGCTGGCCGGCACGACACGCGCCTGGCGCAGGTAGTACCCCTGCCCCTGGTCCACCTTGGCAATCGGCGAGGTGGCATCGTAGGAGAGGATGGAGAAGTGGTAGCGCAGGGTGGCGTCGCTGTAGTCGCCGGCGAGGCGCAGGCGCACCATGCGGATGAGCTCCGTTCCCTTGATGGCCTGTTCGGGATCGTCGGGGAGGATGTCCGGGAGGATGACTCTCAGTTGTTCGCGCAGGTTCATTCCGACGGGCGGTGCATGGGTGGCGCAGGATGCAGGTGGGAGGCGGCGCCGGTCAAGACGGAAACTCGGATTCTTTGATGCGGAGGCGCACGCGGCGTTGATTCAGCCAGCGCACGCCGACCATGTCGAGCGTGGCGCGCCAGGCGCGGTTGCCGAAGCCGTACTTGCTGACGCCATGCACGCGGGGACGATGATTCACCGGCATCTCGGCGACGCGATAGCCCATGCCGCCGATCAACGCGGGAATGAAGCGGTGCATGCCATTGAAGGGCAGCAGTGCCTCGCGGCACTCGCGGCGCATGACCTTGAGTGTGCAGCCGGTGTCGCGCACACCGTCGCCGACAAAGCGCGCGCGCACGGCATTGGCGATGCGGCTTTGCCAGCGCTTGAAGGCGGTGTCCTTGCGGTTGGCGCGGTAGCCGCAGACCAGGTCGCAGCCCTGCTCCAGCCGGGCGATCAGCGCTGGGATGTCGGCGGGATCGTTCTGCAAATCGCCATCAAGCGTGACCAGCACCTCGCCGCGTGCCGCCTGCAGGCCGACATACATGGCCGCACTCTGACCGGCATTGGAAGCAAACTCAATGAGCCGTGTGCGGGCGTCGCGCCGCACGCGCGCCACCGTGGCATCGGTGCTGCCGTCGTCGACGAGTACCAGCTCGTAATCCCGGCCGGCGAGAGCCCGGGCGATCTGATCCTGAAGTTCAGCCACGTTGCCCTCCTCATTGTACAGCGGCACAACGACGGAGAGGGCGGGCACGGACGTCATGGCTCAACGGGCAGGGTCGTCGGCGGCCTCCAGCGCCGCCAGGCGCTTCTCCAGAGCCTTGAGGCGGTCGAGGATATCGGGAATCTTGCCCGGCAGCGTGAGCAGCCGGCGCCCCTCCAGCAGGGGTTTGGCGGGAAATCCGGTGTAGGCACCGGACTCGGTCAGGCTCTTGGTGACGCCAGCCTTGGCAAGCAGCACCACCCTGTCGGCGATCTCCAGATGCCCGGCAATCCCGACCTGGCCGGCAACCGTGACATGGTCGCCGAGGCGGGTGCTGCCGGAAATGCCGACCTGCGAAACGATGACGCAGTGCCGTCCGATGCGGACGTTGTGTCCAATCTGCACCAGGTTGTCGATCTTCGTGCCCTCGCCGATGAGCGTGCGGCCAAAGCGGGCTCGGTCGATGGTCGTGCAGGCACCGATCTCGACGTCATCGCCGATCTCGACAATGCCAACCTGCTCGATCTTGACATGGCGACCACCGGTGAACTCATAGCCGAAACCGTCACTGCCAATGACCGTGCCGCTGTGGACAATCACACGCCGGCCAAGCACGCAACGCTCGCGGACGGTGCTGCCGGCATGAAGGACGCAGTCCTCACCGAGGCGCGCACCACGGCCCACGTAGGCGCCGGCATGAAGCGAGCAGCCGTCGCCGATCTCAGCCCCGGCCTCGACCACCGCACAGGGACCGATGCAAACCCGGTCGGGATTGAAGCGCGCGCCCGCGTCCACCTGCGCCGAGGGATGCACGCCGGGCTGGAACGGCGGCGGCGCCGGCGTGAAATGACGGACAACGGCGGAGAAGGCCAGGGTGGGATTGGCCACGGCCACCAGGGCGGGCCCCTCGCCGGGGGCGGCCTCAAAGTTCGCGGCCACCAGCACGGCGGCGGCGCGCGTGGTCTTCAGCGCCGGCGCGTAGCGGTCATTGCCGAGGAAGGTCACCTCCCCCGGCCCGGCCTCGGCGATCGAGTTGATGCCGCTGAGTCTGGCTGCCGGATCGCCGCGGCAAATCTCGCCGCCGACCAATCCGGCCAATTGCTGGAGGGTGAGGAACGTGCTCATCTCGGGAAGCGATGAGGGGCACGCGGCGGGATGGCCCGGCGTGCCCTGAGTAACTAAAAAGGCGCGGCCGCTCAGGGATTCTTCGCCGGCTGAGCGCCCTCGGCGGGCTTCTTGTTGAGCTCGGCGACGACGAGGTCCGTGAGATCGGTGGCGTCCTTGTAATACAGCAGCACGGGCACCGTCGACAGACTCATGCCCGAACGGTCGAAGACGAAGTCATAGCCCTCGGCCTTGGCCTTGTCGCGCACGGCCGTGAGGATTTCATCATAGATGCCGCGGCGGATCTCGACATCCTCCTGCTTGAGCTGGTTGGTTCGGCGGTTTTGGGCCTCGCTGATCTCCTGCTCAAGCTCGCGCAACTGCTTGGCCTTCTCTTCGAATTCGGCGGCCTTCTTGCTGCGCACTTCAGGCGAACTGATCGGATCGCTGATCTCCTTTTTGAGTTTCTGCATGCCGTCCATCAGGGTCTTGTAACCCGACCAACGCTCATTCATTTCGCGCTGGGCCTTGTCGACGTTGGCCTTGAACTTGTCGGCCGCCTCTTTGGTCTTGGTGTACTCGGAGAAGGCCTTGGACATGTCGACGACGCCGAATTTGAGGTCG
>CANNUR010000024.1 GCA_947523045.1 uncultured Prosthecobacter sp. | reverse complement strand
GGACCAGTCGGACCAGTCGGACCAGTCGGACCAGTCGGACCAGTCGGACCAGTCGGACCAGTCGGACCAGTCGGACCCGTCAGACCTTGGCGAATTTCCTCACTGACACGCCTCGCACTCGCCGCCGTTGCGCATGGCTTCGATCGAGCAGGCCATCTTTTCCTCGGCGCTGAACTCGCGCTTGGTGCCGGCGGTCTGATTGATGACGGAGCTGCGGATTTCCTTCTGGAACTCGGCGGTGCTCTTCTCGATGTTCGAGGCGCTGCGGGTGCGCAGGTAGTAGGTGGTCTTGAGACCCTTGCGCCAGGCGCCGCGGTACATGTGGCTGAGGATGCTCATCTCGGTGCCGCCGAAGAAGAGGTTGACGCTCTGGGACTGGTCGATCCACTTCTGCCGGCGCGCGGCGGCGTCGACCAGCCAGGACCAGTCGATGCTGAAGGCGGTGGCGTAGCGGCGCTTGAGGTCGACCGGGATTTCCTCGATGCCCTCGATCTCGCCGTCCATGTACTTGAGCTTGTTCTGGATGTCGGCGGTCCACAGGCCGCGCTTCTTGAGGTCGCGGATGAGGTAGGGGTTGAGCAGCATGAAGTCGCCGGAGAGGTTGGCCTTCACCAGCATGTTGCTGAGCAGGGGCTCGATGCAGGGGCTGGAGCCCATGATGTTGGAGATGGTGGCCGTCGGGGCGATGGCGAGCACGTTGCTGTTGCGCATGCCGTTCTTGGCGATCTTGGCGCGCAGGGCGCTCCAGTCCATCTTGCCGCCGCGGGGGACATCGATGTCGATGCCGCGCTCCTGGGCGAGCAGGTCGAGGGTGTCCTGCGGCAGCAGGCCGCGGTCCCACTTGCTGCCCTTGTAGGTGGAGTAGGTGCCCTTCTCGGCGGCGATGTCGCTGCTGGCCTCGTAGGCGTAGTAGGCGACCGCCTCCATGAATTCGTCGTTGAACTCGACGGCCTCCTTGGAGGCGAAGGGGATGCCCTTGCGGTAGAGGGCGTACTGCAGGCCCATGACGCCGAGGCCGATGGGGCGGTGGCGGGTGTTCGAGGTGCGGGCGGCCTCGGTGGGGTAGTAGTTGATGTCGATGACGTTGTCGAGCATGCGCACGGCGGTGCGGATGGTCTCGCGCAGCTTGGCGTGATCGATGTTGCCGGCCTCGTCGAGGTGGTTGTCGATCAGTACCGAGCCGAGGTTGCAGACGGCGGTCTCCTCGGCCGAGGTGTTGAGGGTGATCTCGGTGCAGAGGTTGGAGCTGTGGATGACGCCGGTGTGATCCTGCGGGCTGCGGACGTTGCAGGGATCCTTGAAGGTGACCCACGGGTGGCCGGTTTCGAAGATGGACTTGAGCATCTTCTTCCACAGGTCGAGCGCCTCGATCTCGCGGCCGAAGATCTTGCCCTCGCGGGCGAGGTCCTCGTACTGCTCGTAGCGCTTTTCAAAGGCGGAACCGTACAGCTCATGCAGGTCGGGCACCTCGTTGGCGCGGAACAGGGTCCACTTGCCGCGCGCCTCCATGCGCTTCATGAACAGGTCGGGGATCCAGTTGGCGGTGTTGAGGTCGTGGGTGCGGCGGCGTTCGTCGCCGGTGTTGACGCGCAGCTGCAGGAAGTCCTCGATGTCGTTGTGCCAGACTTCCAGGTAGGCGCAGCCGGAGCCGCGGCGCTTGCCGCCCTGGTTGACGGCGATGAGCTGGTCGTTGTGCAGCTTGAGGAAGGGAATGACGCCCTGGGACTCGCCGTTGGTGCCCTTGATGTAGCCGCCGGTGCCGCGGACGCTGGTCCAGGAGCCGCCGAGGCCGCCGGCCCACTTGGAGAGGAAGGCGTTTTCGGCGATGCCGCGGATCATGATCGACTCGATGCTGTCATCGACCTTGTACAGGTAGCAGGAGGAGAGCTGGGAATGCAGGGTGCCGCTGTTGAACAGGGTGGGCGTGCTCGAGCAGAAGCGGCGGCCCTTGTACAGGCGGTACAGGGCGATGATCTTGTCCTCGGGCTCCTGCTCCTGGACGCAGAGGCCCATGGCGACGCGCATCCAGAAGAGCTGGGGCGCCTCCAGGCGCTTGCTCGGCTTCACCTTCTTGTCGACAATGAAGTAGCGGTCGTACAGGGTCTGGATGCCGAGGAAGTCGAAGTCCATGTCGGCGGCCGGGTCGAGGGCGTCGGCGAGCTTGTCGAGGTCGAACTCGAGCAGGCGCGGGCTGATGCGCTCGATCTCGACGCCGCGGGCGAGGTTGCGGCGGAAGGCGCGGCGGTGGAACTCCTTGAGCTGGTCGATGCCGTCGCGGACGATGTCCCAGCCGAGCACCTCCTCGTAGATGTAGCTGAGCAGGACACGGGCGGCGAACTTGGCGAAGTCCGCGTCCTTCTGCATGAGGGTCTTGGCGTTGAGGATGACCGTCTGCTTGAGGTGGTCGAGGGTGATGTCGGAGTTGAGCGAGCGGCGCAGCTCCATTTCGATCTCGGCGCGGGTGAGGCAGAGGTCGAGGCCGAGCATGGCGAAGTCGATGCGGCGCTTGAGGTCCTGGCCGTCCCAGAGGAAGGAGCCGCCGTCGGCGGTCTTGACGACGATGAGGGCCTGCTGCTGCTCGCTGTCGGCCTCGTTGAGGGCGGCGGCTTCGGACTCCTCATGCTCGCGCATCTTGCTGCGCAGGGCGCGGTACTGGATGTAGGCACGGGCGACCTTGAAGAAGCCCTGCTTCATGAGCTCCTCCTCGACGAGGTTCTGCACGTCCTCGATGTGCATGAACTGCTTGTTCTCCTCGGCCACGGCGCGGCTGACGGCCTCAGCGACGCCGACGGCGGGGGAGGAATCCAGTTCCAGGGAGAGGAAGGCCTTGCGGACGGCGATCTCGATCTTGTTGTGGTTCCAGGGCACGAGCTGGCCGCTGCGGCGGATGACTTTGGTGTTCACGATGAGGGGCTGCGGCAGGGTGTTGTCGGCCAGGCTGTCGTACTCGGCGCGCTTGCGGCGTTCGGCAAGGCTGCGGGCGACGTCGTGGGCGTTGTGGCGGACGAGGGCGCGCTCGATGCAGTGGTAAACGTCCTTGGCGCTGAGGGACCCCTCGCCGGCGAGCTGGGCGCCGCGCTGGTGGATCTCGTCGGTGACGGCGCGGGCGATGGTCTGGACGAGCTGGCGGTTCTGGTCGCTGTAGATGTCCTTGTCCTTCTGGCGGGCCAGCAGCAGGTCGGTGAGGGCGCCGCCGATGGTGTCGGCGATCTCCCCCATGTCGAAGTCGCGTTCGGCACCGCCGACCTTGACCTTGAGGGTGGCGGGGGCGCTGCCGGCAAAACCGGCGGCGAGGGCGCTCCATTCGAACTGGGGCTTCTGGTTTTTGGGCGTGTGGGCGACGCGCTTGAGTTCCTTGTCTTCGTCGAGCAGGTTCTGAATCATGGCGGGAGCGGGAGGTGGGTGGAGATGCGGAGGCGGGAGAAGGAGCGGGGCGGCACCGGCGCGAACCGGTCCGACCCCCGCTCCGGGAGAATCAGAGGTCGTCGTCGGAGCTGACCTGGAGAGCGGAGGCTTTCTGGTAATCGGTCACCTTGCCCTCGAAGAAGTTCTGCTCCTTGCGCACGTCCATCATCTCGGCGAGCCAGGGCAGCGGGTTCTGGACGCCCGGGTTGAGGACCGGCAGGCCGCAGCTGGCAAGGCGGCGGTCGGCGATGTACTCGATGTAGCGCTCGAACTCGTCGGCGCTCAGGCCGACGGCGTTGACCGGCAGGCAGTCGCGGATGAACTCCTTCTCGAGGGCGATGGCCTCGCGCATCGTGTTGACCAGGTCCTCGCGAAATTCGGCGGTCCACAGGTCGGGGTTTTCTTCGACCAGATCCATGAACAGGTTGCGGAAGACCTCGATGTGGTTCGACTCGTCGCGCAGGGTGTAGCGGAACATCTGGCCGATACCCGGGAACTTGTTCTGGCGGTACAGGCTGAGGATCATGCCGAACAGGCCGTAGAACTGGGTGCCCTCCATGCACTGGCCGAACACGAAGATGTTCTTGGCGAGCAGCTGCTTGTTGGCGACCGTGGTCAGGTCGAGATCGCGGCGCAGGTTGTTCGAGTGCCGGGTGACGAACTCGTTCTTCTTCACGATCGTCGGGATCTGCTCAAACATCGCCTCGCACTCGTGCGGGTTGATGCCCAGGCTGGAGATCATGTACAGCAGCGAGTCGGCGTGGATGTTCTCCTCGTGGGCGTGACGACCGAGCACCAGCTTCAGCTCGGGGGCGGTGACCAGCTCGCGGACGACGTGCTGGATGTTGTCGCCAACAATGCCCTCGGCGGCCGAGAAGTAGCCGATGCCCATCATGATGATCCAGCGCTCGTTCTGCGAGATCTCGCTGGAGCGCCACTGCTCGACGTCCTTCTGCATCTGGATGTCTTCCGGCTCCCAGTGGTTCGCCTTCATGATCCGGTACAGATCGTAGGCCCACTGATACTTCAGCGGCAGCAGGTTGAAGGTCATCGACTGGCGGCCGTTGATCACCTTTTTGGCGGCGAAAGCGGCTTCGGCCTTGTCCTGATCGAGGGGGAACTCACGATTGCCGATTTTGTAGACTTTTTCCATGGTAGCAGGGGTGTTGAGCGGGGTAAAAACAGGTTTGAAGTGGCGAAAACGTTGAAACCGAGCCTTTGGCGAACATCCACCAGATGTTGCGCGGGCCGGGGTGGATAATGCACAACATCTTGTGTCCGGCCAAGATAAAAATCCGTCAGCGACCGGCCAATTCGTGTTGCACAGCACAGCGCCAAGTGTTCCACGCTGTTTCTATTTTTTGCGCGTCAAAAAACCTCGCAAAATTGAGAAAGAAGGCCGAAATTTCGGCTTTTCTTGACTTTCAAGAGATTGTGAATAACTCCGGGCTACCGACCCGCTGCCGGGGTCGGTCTGGCGCGCCTGATCGGCGCGAAATAATCGGCGAAAATCGCGAAAAATCCTCGCGGCCGACCACCCCCGCAGGCCGCGGGGATGGCACAGGCCGGGCTCAGTCGAGCAGTTCTTCCTTGGGTTCCGGCAGCCAGAACGACAGCACCAGGCCGAGCAGATAGACGCTGAAGCCGACGGCGGCGGCCGTGTAGGCGAGCTTGGCCGGGGCGTCGGCGGGATTCGAGGTGGCGGCGAGGGTGGTGGTCAGCCAGGCGAAGGAGGTGCCGATGAGGCGGCCGCCGATGTTGGCGGCGAAGCTTTCGCCGGTGCCGCGCAGGTGCATCGGGTAGACGCGGGGCAGGTAATTGCCCCAGAAGCTGAACTGACCGACGGTCAGCAGGCCGGCGAAGAAGATGCCGATCTGCAGGGGGACCAGGCCGGTGACGGCGGCCCAGGCGAAGACGAGCGGCATGACCGCGAGGCCGGGCACGAGGAAGACGCGGATGAGCTTGCGGCGGCTGAGGATGACGACGGTCAGGGCGGCGAGGGCGAAGCGACCGACCAGGCCGCCGACTTCCTGAACCTTGGTGACGTTGGCGGCAATGGCCTGCTCGGTGCGTTTGGCGGCGCCGATGGCGGCCTTTTTCACCACCTCCTCGGGTTTGCCGGCGTTGGCCTGGACGGCTTCCTCGGAGGCGGCCTTGGCGGCGGCCTTCACCTCGGCCAGGCCGGGCACGATGCGCGGGATGTGCTGGATGGCGCCAAAGGCGGCGCCGTAGGCGAGGGCGAACATGCCGGTGGTGACCAGGGTGGCGCGGCGCAGTTCCGGGGTGAAGAGCTCGCCGAGGCTAGGGCGCTTGAGCGTGCCGGCGGCCTTCTTGCTGGCCCAGGCCGGGGATTCCGGCAGGAAGGGACGGATGATGATGAGCGGGATGGCCGGGATGAGGCCGGACATCAGGGTGTAGCGCCAGGCGGCGTGCTCGTCGGTGACAATGCCGCCGCCCATCGAGGTGAGCCAGTCGGGGAAGTGGATGGCCGGGAAGCTGGCGGCGTACTTGATGCACAAGCCGTTGGCGACGGCGACCAGCAGGCCGCCGATGGAGGAGAAGGCCTGGGTGTAGCCGAGCACCTTCTCGCGCTGGTGGGGATCCGGGAAGAGTTCGGCCAGCCAGGCGACGGCGGCGACGAATTCGACGCAGACGCCGATGAAGACGAGGCAGCGGAAGAAGAGCAGCATTTCCACCGAGGTCGAGTACCCGGCGGCAAAGGCGGAAAAAGCGTAGATGAGAATGCTCCAGGTCAGCACGCGGCGGCGGCCGAGGCGGTCGGTGAGGTAACCGCCGAGCAGGCCGAACAGGCCGCCGGCGATGGCCGGGATGTAGAAGAGCTTGCCGACCCAGCTGTTGAACTCCGGTGTGCCCGGCGCCGCACCGACCAGTTCCTGCAGGGCCGGACCGACGATGAGCGGCAGCATGAGCAGCTCATAGATGTCGAAGGCGAAACCGATCGAGGCGATGAAGCAGATCAGCCACTGGGTGCGGGTGAGTTTGGGAGCGGAGGACATGGCCGGATGCTGTCAGGAGTTGGAGGCCAAGTCAACGCGCGCTTGGAGCGGATTCCATCAGCGGGAGGCACAAAGACCCGGGGTCTCGAAAAAGCATTGTCAGCCATCCGGGCAGATGGGATGCTCAGTGCTGCATGCTTCCCGGCGAAATCACCAACGCGCTGGCCCTCGTGAATCAGGAGGCAGACTTGACCGCGAGGTCGCTTCTGCTTGCCGGGTTGATTTCAGAACTTTTCCGCGAGCGCGGCTTTGAGCCGGTCGTGGTCGGCGGCTCAGCCATTGAGTTCTACACGGACGGCGCCTACATGTCAGGTGACACTGACATCTGCTGGGCCGGCTGGCCCGTGCCAACACTGGATCAGCAGGCGGAAATCATGCATCAAATTCCCGGCATTCAACACCCGGGCGGCGGCAGAAGCTGGCGAATCGGTGACCTGTGGGTGGATTTGCTGGGGGAACTCGACTTCCTGGCGGAAGGGGGGCTGGTCAAAGTTTCTGCCTCGACAGGTGACGTCATCTTGATCCCCATGGAAGACGTTCTGGTGGGGCGTGTCTACGCGGCGCGCAAATGGCTGGGGCATCAAGAGGAGGAAGACGCCTGCGCCAAAAAGCTCATGTCCACAGCCCTGTCGGGAACCGGCATCACCGCCTTTGACTGGGGTGAAGCGCGAAAAATCGCTGCTTCACCGAAATACGACTGCCTGGCCGAACTTGAAGCCTTGCGTGCCGAGGTTGAGTGCCAGTTGGCAACTCGCCCAAATGACTCCATATTGCCCTTATGAATCGTTGCAGGCTGAACATTCTTCCTGAGCGCTGCGTCAGTTGGGAAGCCTGGCAGGCGGGCCGGGCTGCAAGGCGGCGGGCCGGCAATCTTGTGGCTCCAGAGGTGATCCGTCGAAAAAGCAGCGAAGGCGACACCTACCTGCGCGAAACCTACGGGGGCGACCGCGGACCGCCCTTCAACAAGCCCTTCGACTCACCCGCCCCCGAGAAAGCCTGATCCGGGGCTGGCGGGCCGGGCGGTTTCCGGCATGGTGGCGGGCATGTTGCCCGACCTCACCGCCGCCCCGCAGACCGACCCGCTGGCCATCTACCGCTACCGCGACAGCCTGTATGCGGTCGATCTGATCGCCGCGGCCCTGAGCCTGGATTTCTTCACCCGTCTGGCGGCGCAGCCGTCCACCCTGGCGGAGGTTTGCGCCCGCTTTGGCTTTCAGGAGCGGCCGGCCGACGTCCTGCTGACCCTGCTGGCCAGCAATGGCTGGGTTCAGTGCGAAGACGGGGTCTTCACCGTCACGCCCACCGCGCGCGAGCACCTCTGTTCGGATTCGGAGTGGTTTCTCGGTCCCTACTACGCCTCGCTGCATGACCGGCCCATCGCCCGCGATTTCCTGGAGGTGCTGCGCACCGGCAAGCCGGCCGGCTGGAGCGGCGACAAGGCCGCGTTCGACTGGCACAAGGCGATGGAGGAGGAGGACTTTGCCCGTCGCTTCACCGCCGCCATGGACTGCCGCGGCCGCTTCCTCGCCCAGGCGCTGGCGGCAGGCCTCGATCTGAGCGGGCGGCGGCGCCTGCTCGACATCGGCGCCGGCAGCGGCATCTACGCCTGCGCCCTCGCCGCCCGGCATGCGCACCTGCAAGCGGTCGCCTTCGACCAGGCCCCGGTGGACCGCATCGCCGCCTCCCTCATTGCCGAGCGCGGCTGCAGCGACCGCGTCGGCGTCGCCACTGGCGACATGTTTGCCGGCCTGCCGGCCGACTGCGACGTCCACCTGTTCTCCAATGTCCTGCACGACTGGGACCTGCCCGAGGTGCGGCAGCTGCTGGCCGCCTCCCACGCCGCCCTGCCGGCGGGCGGACTGCTGGTCATACACGACGCCTTCATCCACGCCGACAAGACCGGCCCGCGCCACGTCGCCGAGTACTCCTGCCTGCTCATGCACTCCACCCAGGGCAAGTGCTACAGCAGTGCCGAGTACGCCGCCCTGCTCGCCGAGGCCGGCTTCCAGCCCGGCGTCTACCAGGACACCGTCGTCGGCCGCGGCTTCCTGACCGCCGTGAAGGCGGGCTGAGACCCTCCTTCGGAGGAAGTCTCAAGTTTCAGGTTTCGAGTTTCAAGCGGGCGCCCGTCGCCACATCAGAACGCCAGGGCCGGTTCGTAGCGCCAAACCCAATCGCCCCGATAGCGCTCGCTGTCCGGTGGGGGTGCCTCCCCTTCGGAGCTCAACTCCGAAGGGAAGGCGCCACCGTCATCCCTGCCATCCGGGCCGTCCGACCACAGGCGGTATCGGCCATCTCCACTGCGGCGATACCGCATCGGTTTGCCATCCACGGCCTTGAGACAGACCGTCGGCACTTCGATGGAGAGTTCCGTCAACGCCGTGGGGTAGGCTTCATGCCGGAGGCGGTGCCGCTCCAAGGCACAGGCGAGAACGGCTTGACGGCGGAGGGTTTCGACAAACGCGGCCGGCACCACTTGCTCGTTGACCCCGAGGAGCACCCATTTGGACAGCATTCGCTCTGTCCTGCCGACGACAGTGGCTGATGTTTGCGACACCCAGCGTTTCCGTTCTTCAGTCTGAACCAAGAGCGACTGAAGACCCGCCTCTTGCAGCGGACGGATCAACCAGTGCAGGTGATCTTCCACAAAGGCGCTTCTGAGGCGAACCTCAAAAGCCGAATCCCATCTACTTCGGACCGTGCTTGGATGCAGCAACTGGCGAAACACCGCCTCAAAGTCCAAGCCATCCGAGGCAACCTCGCCGACAAAATTCTGCAACGTTGCCGCCAATTCATGGAAGGTGGTCTGCAAAAAAACGTGGGCCAGATCCATCGCCCCGAGCGCTTTTTGGAGTTGCTCCAACTGCGGCTCGTGGAGAAGACCGCTCTGATGCAGAGTCCAGACTATCTGGAGGGCATCTTTCATCAACCAGAGGCCGACTTCCAGAGAGTTCCACCGCGCTTCCCGGAACATCGCCTCGACGAGGCGCAGTTGCGCCAGTGCCTGCTGACTGGCAACCGTGGCATCACCCTCCGCAAGACAAGCGATGGCATGCAGGCCAAGCAATTCATGCAGTCCAAGCACTGCCTCCCAATGGGGCCAGTCCTCCTCGGGAACCTGAGCGGATCGCTCCATCGGCCTGGGCAGAAACTCAGCCTGGGAACGCTGCACCGCTGCACGACCCAACTCCGTCAGGAACGGCGCGTGTTTTTCCAAGGCTTGCCGCAATCCGCTGGCATGGGCCGTCGCGCCTGCGGGCCAGGCAAGCCGTCCGCCCGCCTGATGCACACGGACCAAGGCTTGAACATCGACACCACGGGCTGTCACAAACCCCTGCCCTGAATCCGACTCGGCTCGAGCCTGCTGCAGAAATTGGCAGAGCCTTTCGATCTGGCGGCGCTTCTCTTGGGCCTCCTGCGCGGCAGCGTCGTTTCCAGGCGGCATGGCAATGCCCTTGAGCTGTTCGATGGCGGCAAAATTTTCTGCGCTGGGGATGGGGCGCGGCGGAAGGCTTGCGCGATCCAACGAACCGCCCGCCGCTTTCAGTTCACTTTGCGCACGCTCCCAGCGACGCTCTCCCGTCCATTGCAGAACCAGCAGGAACACCAGCAAGAGCAACGCCACCGTTCCCAACCCATATAACAGAACGCGAAACGCGCAGAGGAGAAAGGATGTGCCGCGCTTCATGGCCATCACATGATGCCAAGAAGCCAGTTCGGATCAAGACGCCTAGCATTCCCATCCCTCATCTCTTTTGCCCTTCTGCACTCCCCAGCACCCGGCCAATCCGTTCGTGCGACACCAGGCACTCGGCATCCGGGAGGTCGTGATCGCCATCAAGATGTCGGATGGCGGGTTCGGTCCGCCGCACCAAACACAGCACCCACGGGCGCCGGGGCAGCGGTGCCTGTCCCTCTTCCGGCAAGGCATGCGTCAGGGGATCCGCCAACCCGGACCATACAGGCGGTGGTCGACGGTCGGCGTGGCGGACAGGTCGAGTTTTTGCCAGGTGATGCCGGGGCCTTCGGGCAGGCCGAGGGTCTTGCCGAAAAAGACATTGTCCTGCCAGCTCACACCGGCGGTGTCGCAGCGGGCTTCGATGACAGTCGCGTTGGGGGCGTGGATGCGGTTGCGGCGGAAAACGGTGTCGAGCGGCGGCAGGCTGCCGCGGCCGTCCTGCAGGCCGATGAGGATCGGGTGCCGGCAGTCGATCAGGACGTTGTCTTCAATGCGCGCACGTCGGACCTGGAAGTACTCGTGGAGGGGGGAATCCGGCACGCCCTGCATGAGGGTCAGACCGCTGCGGGCGTCGTCGCCGGCGAGGCCCTGCAGGTGGTTGCCGCGCACGACGTGATCCTCGCCGATGATGCGGATGCCGCCGGTGCCGGAGGCGCCGTTGCCGAGGAAGACATTGCCTTCGACGAGGCAGCCGTTGCCATGGCGCAGGGTCAGGGCCCCGCTGACTTCCAGGAAGACGTTGCGACGGTAGATGTTGCCACAGGACTTGTTGGAGACGCACTCAGCCTCGCCGTTGCAGCGTTCGAAGAGGTTGTCCTCGATGACGCAGGCGGCCTCGGTCATGGAGGTCTTGCTGTCGCCAATGCGAATCGTCTCGCCGCCGTTTTTGCCCAGGCGCTCGCGCGGGCCGAAGTGATTGTGGTCGATCTGGTGTCGCGCGGCCTGACCCTCGCCCAGCCAGACCACCGCGGTGGCACCCTTCGTCACCTTGCCGGCGAAGTAACAGTGATCGACCCGGTTGTGCCCGCCATACAAACCGAGCCAGCGGCTCTCCTTGGCATCGCGCGCCGCCTGGCCGGGATCGAGGGTGATCGCACATTGGCTGACCCGGCAGTGTTCGGCGAGTCGCTTTGAATCGAGGCGAAACTCGATCGTATCGCCGACCGCCGGATCCGGATTGCGAAACCACAGGCCTTCGACCACGACATGGCGTCCGCCCAAGCGCAAACCCGAGGCGCCCGTGAACACAGTCTTGCCCGGCACCGCCGCGCGCAGGGTGATCGGGGCCTGAGCGGTGCCCTCGGCCTGGCAGCGAATGACCACATCGCGCCACTCGCCCTCGGCCAGCACGAGCGTGTCGCCGGGTCGCGCCTCCTGCAACGCCCGCTCCAGCGCCCCGGCATCGGCCACCGGAATCTCCGCCGCCGCTGCCGCCAGTGGCAACAGCAGTCCGATC
Organism: uncultured Prosthecobacter sp.; assembly: GCA_947523045.1. Taxonomy (GTDB): domain Bacteria; phylum Verrucomicrobiota; class Verrucomicrobiia; order Verrucomicrobiales; family Verrucomicrobiaceae; genus Prosthecobacter. Next base: position 10,969 of record CANNUR010000024.1, on the reverse strand, counting down.
ACGCCTTGCAGCCAAGTCTTCATGGTGTGCCCCCTTATCCCTTATCTCTTTTCCCTTCTCCCTATCTTCCTGGCCTCACAGCGCCCGCGCGAAGGCGCCGCCATCGACGAGCAGGGCCTCGCCGGTGATGTAGCTGCCTGCCTCGCTGGCGAGCAGCAGGGCCGGGCCGGCGAGTTCGCGTGGCTGGCCCCAGCGCTTGAGGGCGGTGCGATCCGAGAAGGCCTGCTTCTCCGCCGGACTGAGCAAAGAACCGGGCAGGTCGGTGAGGAAGGGGCCGGGGCAAAGGCAGTTGACGGTGATGTTGTAGGTGCCGAGATCGATGGCGCTGGCCTTGGCGAGGCCAATGAGGCCGGCCTTGCAAGCCGAGTACACGTTGCGCTTTTCCTTGGAACCGACGCCGAGCACCGAGGAGATGTGGATGATGCGGCCCCACTGGCGTTCCTTCATGCCGGGCACCAGCGCGCGAGTCAGGGCCATGCAACTGGTCAGATCGAGTTCGACGATGCGGTCCCAGGCTTCGTCGGTGATTTCATCGATCGCCTGCGGCTGGTTCGAACCGGCGTTGTTGACCAGGATGTCGATCTTGCCGAGCCGGCGCACCGCTTCCTCGGCCAGGGCCCGGACCTGGGCGCGGTCGATCATGTCGGCCACGCTCCACTCGACCCGGACGTTCAAGCCCGCGCCGATTTCCGCGGCGGCGGCGCGCAGTTCGTCCTCGTGGCGGCTCGAGATGAAGACGTCGGCGCCGGCCTCGGCGAAGCCGCGGGCCATGGCCTTGCCGAGTCCCTTGCTGCCGCCGGTGACGAGGGCGCATTTGCTGGTGAGATCAAAGAGGGGGTGGATCATGCCGCTGGCTTAGCAGGTACCCCCGCAACCGACAAGCCCCGGTTTGCGACATTGCAGCCCGGGCGCGGCCGCGCCAGTCTGCGGATATGTCGATCCTTTTGCGCCGCGCCTGCCGGGCCGGCTGGCTGCTGCTGGCGGCCGGCCTGCTGCTGCAGTTCGGCCTGAAGGATCGCCTGCCCGGGCCCGCCCTGCTCTTCTACGCCCTGCCCAAGCCCTGCCTGCTGGCGCTGGCCGTCGCCCTGGCGCTGTGGCCGGGCGCGAGACTTCGCAGTCGCCTGGGAGCCGTCGCCGTGGCGCTGCCCCTTGCCCTAACCTGGCTCGGCCCGCTGCTCATAACGCGTCCGCCGGCCGCTGCTGCGGCTGCCGCGAAGGCGAACGATCTGCGCCTGCTGGTCTGGAATGTCGCCCGGCCCGAAGGCCCCCATGCCGGCCTGATCGAACTCGTCCGCGCGCACCAGCCGCACCTCGTGGCGGTGATCGAACCCGGTCGCGTCGAGCCCGACTGGCTGCGCGCCTATGAGGAGGCCCTGCCGGGCTATCGGGCCGACTGGATGCCGCGCGGCCTGCTCTGGCTGTCGCGCGTGCCCTCGCGCTACCGCGAACGCGGCAAGCTGGAGGGCATCGGCGCCTACGCCCGCTTCGAGGTCAGCGGGCCCTGGCCGACCTTTCCGGTGGTGGTCGCCGACGTCTTCGCGCACCTGCTGCACCCGCGCCGTGGGCAGTTGCAGGAGGTGCTGGCCCAGGCCCAGGACCGGTCCGATGCCCTGCTGGTGGGCGACTTCAACACCCCGCTCGAATCCGTCTTTTTCCAGCCCTGGCGCGTGCGCTATCGCCAGGTCTTCGAGACGTCCGGAAACGGTCTGGCGGAAACCTGGCCACTCGGCCTGCCCCTGCTCAGCCTCGATCAAGTCTGGGTGGGGCCGGACTGGCAGGTGGTCGGGGTGGAAAAACTCTGGCGGGTCCGGGACAGCGACCATGCCGCGCTGTGGGTCGTGTTGAGGCGGGGCAGCCGAGACGCAGAAGATGGGAGATGAGACCGCCACGACGCAGCGCGCCAGCAGGAATGCACGCCGTCCAAGGAACTCTCGCGCAGCCCTGAGCCCCGCCCTTGGACAAGGGCGCCTACACAGAATCACGGGATGCGTCGCCCCACCACAAACAGCAGGCCGCCGAGCAGGCCCCAGGCGGTGGTGAAGAGCCAGCCGGCGAGGGAGGCGGCGACGGCGAGCGGCGCGGCGAGGCCGGTGAGGCCGCCGACGAGGATTTCGAAGGTGGTCTCGCGCACGCCGAGGCCGGAGACGGAAACCGGCAGGCCGGCGGCGGCATCGATCACCGGCATGGCGGCGAGGAATTCGACGAGGGGGGCGTCGCCACCGACGGCGCGCAGGCCGCAGTAGAACAGGCCGAAGTGACAGGCGAACAGCAGCAGCGAATGAGCGAGGGCGAGCAGGGATTGGCGCCAGGCACGGCGCAGGGCATCGCAGGCCTCGACAAACTTCTGCAGGGCGGGTCGCTGAAACACCCCGCCGGCGAGTCGCGCCGCGAGCCGCCGGTGCACGGCGGGTGCGGAAGCGACGATGGTCACCGCGACGGCGGCGAGCGTGCCGATCATGAAGACCGCGAAGCCCTGCACGGCGGCGAGGGCAACCGGATCCAGGCGGGCGAGGCGGTCGCGCACCTGCCAGGCGCAGGCGAGAAAGATCAGGGCCAGCGAGACCAGGCCGACGAGGTGATCGAGCAGGATCGAGACCACGACCGGCAGGCGCGGCGTGCCGGGTCGGCGCAACAGGGCGAGCGCGCGCCAGGCATCGCCGCCGACGACCCCGAGCGAGGTGGTGTTGAAGAAGGCGGCGATGATGATGAGTCGGCCCAGTTCGGCAAGCGGCAGCGGCAGTCCCTGGCCGCGCAGCACGGCCTGCCAGCGCAGGGCGGCGAAGAGCAGCGCACCGCCGGCGGCAGCGAGGCCGGCGCAGGTCCAGCCGGGATTGGCGAGCAGGCCCTCCAGCGGCGCCAGCAGGGTGCTGCGGTGCTCGTGGAAGAGCAGGCCGAGCAGGAGCGCGGTGACGGCGGCCTTGAGCAGGAGGAGCAGGGCCGCTTTCATGGCCTCAGCCCTGGCCGGCGGCCTCAATGGCCTGGGCGATGCTGTCGACACTGTGCAGGATCTCGCGCGCCTGGGCGGGATCGGCGAGCTTGAACTGGAAGTGCTTTTCCAGGGCCACGACAAGCTGCAGGGCGTCGACGCTGTCGAGGCCGATGCCTTCGGGGCCAAACAAGGGCGCGTCGTCGGCGATGCTGTCGGCGGCGACCTCGAGCATCAGCTCGCCGGCCATGACTTCTTTGATGCGTTGGCGGAGGTTCATCGTGGGGGGTCAGACGAGGGCGCCGTCGAGCTTGAGGGCCGCTCCTGTCATATAGCTGGCTTCCGGGCTGGCAAGGAAGAAAACCACCGCGGCGATCTCCTCCGGCCGGGCAAAGCGGCGCATGGGCGTCTGCCGGCGCGCGGCCTGCAGCTGTTCCTCGGTCCAGCCGGCGGGCGGTGCGCCCTCGATGTGACCGGGGCAGACGGCGTTGACGGTGATGCCGAGGCGGGCGGTTTCCTTGGCGAGGCTCTGGGTCAAACCGAGCACTCCGGCCTTGGCGGCGGCGTAGTTGGCCTGACCGGCGGGCGAATGCAGGGCGCTCAGCGAGGCGACATTGATGATGCGGCCCCAGCGACCGCGCAGCATCGAGCCGACCGCGGCCTGGCAGCCGAGGAAGACGGCGTTGAGGTTGCCATCAATGACGCTGTCCCACTGCTCGCGACGCATCGTCGCCAGCAGGGCGTCGTCGTGGCCGCCGGCATTGTTGACCAGGACCGAGAGCGGCCCCGCCTCGGCCTCAATCGCTGCGATCGCGGACTGCCAGTCTTCGGCGCGGGTGACTTCCAGGCTGACGAGGTGCGCGCGCTGCGGGAAGGCCGCGGCAAGTGCCTCCGCCTGCTCGCGGCCGTGGCGCACGCCGAACCAGACCCGGCAGGCGGGATCGCGCTCCAGGAACTGGCGCGCGATGGCCCCGCCCAGGACGCCGTTGGCGCCGGTGACAAGGATGCGGCGATCGGCGGACATGCGGTGGCGGGGATCAGGCGGCCGCCGGCGGATGCTGGTCGCAGACTTCCGGTTCCGGGTCGGTTTCCTCGACCTGGGCGTTGTCCTTGAGGAACTGCATCGCGTTCTGCAGCAGCAGGTCCTCGCGCAGGCTGTCGATCATGCCGGACTTGTGGGCTTCGGCGATGAACTTCTTGATCGGCTTCTTCTGGCGGGCGGCCAGGTTGGCGAGCGCCTGGGTCATCTGCTGGTCGGCGACGGCGAGGCCCTCCTTCTTGGCGACCTGTTCGAGGATGAAGCTGACCTTGATGCTCTGGCGCGCCTGCTGGGTGGCGTTGCCAAGGATCTCGTCCTGGTGCTTGAGCAGTTCCTCCTCGCTCATGCCCTGCTGCATGGCGCGCATGGCGATGTCGTTGGTGCGGCGCTGGGCCTCGCGGTTGACGATTTCCTGCGGCAGGTCAAACTCGACCTTCTCAAAGATGTGGGCGAGCACCTGGTTGCCCTTCTCGTTCTCACGCGCCTGCTCGCGGCGGCGGCGGATCGCCTCGCGCATTTCGCCGCGCAGCATTTCCTCGGTCATCTCACCGCCACCGATCTTCTGGAGGAAGTCGGCATCGAGGGCCGGCACGGCCTTCTCCTTGACGCCCTTGCAGGTGACCGCGAATTCGAGCGTCTTGCCGCGCAGCGCTTCGAAGGCGAAGTCGTCGCCGAGGGCGATCGACAGGGTGCGCGAGCCGTCCTTTTCGATGCCCTGCAGGCCGGCGTAGAACCCGGGCAGGAAGTCCTCCTCCTCGTCGAGCAGGAACCAGTTTTCCTGGATTTCCTTGAGGTAATCGGGCGCCTCGGGCATGGCCTCGGCGAGGGGCACGCCCTCAAGGCTTCCGGTGGCGACCAGCACCACGGCGTCGCCGTTGCGGGCGCCGCGCTCGACGTCCTGGAAGGTGGCGTAGCGCTCGCGCAGGTGCAGCAGGTCGTGCTCGACATCGGCGTCGGTCACCTCGATGCGCGGCAGCTTGACCGGGATGCCCTTGTAGTCGGGCAGCTCGAACTTCGGCGCCAGGGTCATCTCGGCGGTGAAGCTGAAGCTCTGGTCGGTGTCGTGAACGATCTTGTCGGTGACCGACAGGATGTTGAGCACTTCCAGGCCCTCATTGCGGATCGCCTGACGCAGGCCGTCGTTGACGAGCTGGCGCTCGAGTTCCTGCTGGATGTCGGCGCCGTAGCGCTTCTGCACGGCGGCGGCCGGTGCCTTGCCGGGGCGGAAGCCCGGCAGCCGGACTTGGCTGGCGTACTGGGCGGTGATGACGGCGCGCTGCCGGCTGACTTCGGCGGCGGGGACGCGGATGTGCGCCACGGCGCGGCAGTTGGGTTGGTGTTCGACGTTGATGTTCATGAAAAAAGGCTGCGGGTGAACCCGCCGGACCGGCACGGCGGAGGGCGGCCCGGGTCGGAGGGGGCGGGCAGGCTAGAGCAGCCGCGGCGCTTTGACAACCCCGGAAGCGTTTTTCGTTCGCGGCCGCGGCCCTGCCGACAGGCCTTGCACAGGGCCTCGGACCGGCTTTCATGCCCGCATGTCCCACGCCCCGCGCCCCTGGATGATCGCCGAGACGAACTGGAAACAGGTCAAGTCGACCCGCTACGAGGTGGCCGTGCTGCCTTGGGGCGCCACCGAGGCGCACAACTGGCACCTGCCTTACGGCACCGACACCCTGCAGAACGAGGCCCTCTGCGCCGAGGCCGGCCGCCGTGCCTGGGAAGCCGGCGCCAGGGTGGCCGTGCTGCCCTGCATCCCTTTCGGGGTGCAGACCGGCCAGCTCGACATCCCCTTCTGCATCAACCTGAACCCATCGACCCAGCTCGCCATGCTCGAGGACATTGTCGCCTCGCTGGAAGGCGTCGGTGTGCCCAAACTCGTCCTGCTCAACGGCCATGGCGGCAACGATTTCCGCCAGATGCTGCGCGAGCTGCAGGCCCGTCACCCGCGGATCTTTCTGTCGCTGGTCAACTGGTTCAGCATCCCCGGCGCCGAGGAGATTTTCACCATCGTCGGCGACCACGCCGACGAACGCGAGACCAGCCTGATGCTGCATCTGCACCCCGACTGGGTGCTGCCCAAGGAGGAGTGGGGCCCGGGCACCGACAACCGGTGGAAGATCGAGGCCATGCGCCAGAAATGGGCCTGGGCCCAGCGCGCTTGGACGCAGGCGACCAACGACACCGGCTCGGGCGACCCCCAGCATGCCACCGCCGACAAGGGCGCCCGCTACCTCGACCACCTCGCCGGCCGTTTCGCGGGCTATCTGGTGGATCTCGCACAGGCCGACCCGGCAGCGTTGTATGAGCGGCACGACGGGTAGGGCGGGCTGTCCCCAGCCCGCCGTGCAGGGTCCCGCGTCCGACCATCTTCTCAAGCCCGGCGCCTTGAGGACAGGGCGCCTTCCCCGGGCCCCTACTGCCGCTTCTGGAGGAACTGGCGGCTTTCGACGACGCGCAGGATGGCGTCGGTAAAACGGCCGTCATCGCGGGCGGCAACGGCCTGCATTTCCTGGAGCAGGGCCTTGTCGGTCGGCAGCACCTGGCGGCCCAGCGCGTAGCCAAGCAGCTTGCGGCTGAAGTGGCGGGCAAACTGCGACTGCTGAGTCTTCAGGTAGGCACGCAGACCTTCGAAGCCGCTGAAGGGCTGGCCGCCCTTGACCTGCGCCGAGACATCGAGCGGCAGGCCGGCCTCGTCCTTCTCGCGCCAGCGGCCGATGGGATCAAAATTCTCGAGGGCGAAGCCGAGCGGATCGATGCGGTCGTGGCAGCCTGAGCAGGATTTGGAGGCGCGGTGCTGTTCGAGCATCTCGCGCACCGTGGCCGGCTTGGGACCGTGTTCCTTGAGCTCGGGCACATCGCTGGGCGGCGGCGGAACGGGGGTGCCGAGCACGGCCTGCAGCAGCCAGTTGCCGCGCAGCACGGGGCTGGTGCGGTGGCTGCGCGAGGTCTTGGTGAGCAGGCTGCCCTGGCCGAGCAGGCCGCCGCGCTGCTTGCCGCTGACGCTGACCTTGACCAGGTCCTCGCCGGTGACGCCGGGCACACCGTAGTGCCTGGCGAGGCGCTCGTTGAGGAAGGTGTAATCGGCGGTGAGGATCTCGTGCACGGGCCGGTCCTCGCGGATCAGGTGGGTGAAGAAGGCATGCGTCTCGCGGTCCATGTCGCGGCGCAATTCCGGCGTGAACTGCGGGAACTTTTTGTCATCGACCGCACTGTGGTTGGCGAAGCCCTTGAACTCGAGCCACTGGCCGGCGAATTCCCCCGCGAGGGCGGCGGCCTTGGGGTCGCGCAGCAGGCGCCGGACCTGGGCGGCGCGCCCCTCGGGCTTGAGCAGGCTGCCGTCGGCGGCGGCCTGACGCAGGGCAGCATCGGGCAGCGACGACCACAAAAAGTAGCTCAGGCGCGAGGCGATTTCCCAGGCGCCGAGCGGCACTTCCTGGCCTTCCGCGGAGTCGGCCAGGGCGCCGATCTCGGTTTTGTACAGGAACTTGGGCGAAACCAGAACAAAGGCCAGGCACTCGCGCGCGGCGGACTCGCGATCCAATTCCTTGGCGCGCCCCTGCTCATACAAACCGCGGATCTGACCGCGCTCCTCGTCGCTCAGCGGTCGGCGCCAGGCGCGGTGGGCAAACCCGAAGAGGTGCTCGACGAGACGCGCGTCGTAGGCCTTGGCCTGGGTCTCGTTGAGTTTGGCCGGCGCCACGTAGCCCCAGTCCTCGCGCATCTGCTGGAAGCGCTGCTTTTCCGCCTCGGGCAGCGTCGCGAGCAATTGTTCATCGCTGAAGTAATAGACGCCCGGCCCCGGGGTGTTGCGATAGAAGTTGCGCGCCACCTCCTCGAGCCGGCGTTCGAGCATGTCCGGAAACACCGCCTTCATGCGGCTGAAATCGCCCATGGTCCGGCGCGCGGCCTCGGTGCGTACCTTCCACACGGTGAGCACGCCCGGCAGGATGGTTTTCGGATCCGGCGGTTCGCCGGCCACCAGCGCCCACTGGACGGTCGCCTGATCGACGTCCGGCGCGCGCATGTCGAGCTTGCCACTGCCGGTGATGCTGGTGACACCCTCGGGCAACGGCAGCGGGATGACAACGGGGGCCTGGGCGGCCAGGACGTTTTCCGGCACCGCATTTTTGCCGAGCGGATCCTTGCCGAAACGGGCCAGCGTCGCCTCGAACAACGCGAGTCGCTTTTTCAGTGCCTCGACGTTCTCGCCCGGTTTCGCCGCCTGGCCGGCCTGCAATTCACCGAGACGCTTGGCGAGTTCCTCGCGCTGCTGGCGCAGCAGCGACAGGTACTCGCGGTTCCTGCCGCCGACCCGCACCGTCAGGCCGCTGATCTGCACGTAATCGCCGGCATTGCCGTCGCCGAGGTCGCCGAGCACGAGGAACACCTGGTCCGGCCGCTCAGGCTTGCCTTTCGACGGCACACCGCCGGCAGCACCCCAGTCACCACCGCCGCCGTTGTTCGCCAGCGGATCGCTGAGGCGATAGCTGCGCAGGCCGTCGGCATCCTGCTGGCGGCGCTGCACGCCCGAACCGGCCTTGGGCAGATTCCAGGAACGGCGCTCGGCCTGGATGTCGCGCAGGGTGGCGAGCACGACCGGTGGCACGGTCTTCGGCTGATCGGCCGCCGGTGCCGGCAGGGCCTGCCAGGGCTGACGGGTCAGATCGAGGAAGCGCGACTGGTATTTGGCGTCGTTGAGCATCTTCCACCAGTTGGCGAGGAAGGCCGGTTTCAGGCCCGCTTCCTTGGCGAGTTGATCGAGCGAGGTCGCACCGGTCAGGTCCTTGTGCTTCCACTTCCAGCAGGCGAGCATGTAATCGGCCTCACGAAAATCCTCGTCGTCCTTGGGCAGGTGCGGCTCGGCCATCTTTTGATACCAGACATAGAGGGCCTGCTGGGCCTGGTCCTTGACCTGGTCCGGGCTGCGCGGACCGATGCGCTGCGGATGAAACACGATGCCGCTGCCGGGCAGAATCGTCGCATGATCCGCCATCTGCCGCGCCGCGGCCAGGTACTTGTCGAGCTGGGAGGGATTGACGAAGAGCGTGTCGCCGGTGTTGGCAAAACCCTCGCCACCGCCGCCATCGGGCTGGAATTCCCTGGCAAGACCGAAGTCGGTGCCGGTGAGGTCGCGAATCGTGCGATCGTACTCCGCGTTGGTCAATCGGCGCAGGGTCACCGGCCCGGGATCCCCGGCATTGGCGGCGGCCACGGCGTCGAGCGCCGCGCCGGCCCAGCCGAGCAACTGCTGCTTCTCGGCCGCCGTGAGCTGGGTCTCATCGGACGGCGGCATGTCGCCCTTGGCAACCACTTCCTTGACCTTTTCCCACAGGGCGTATTCCGCCTCGACCGAGGGGTCATCGCCCAAGCGCTCCAGATCGACCCCGCCCTTGGCCTTGCGGGTGTTGTGGCAGTCGGTGCAGGTTTCAGCGATGAGGGGACGCACATCCCGCCAGGCCGGCGCCGCACCGAGGGCGGGACCGGACAGAGCGACGGCGAGACAGACGGAAAGGGGTATCCGGCGAAGCATGGATCAAAAGTTTTTTGGGGGGAGAAAGATACGTGCCCGGCACAGGGCTTTGTGCAAGGGCGACCCGCTGGGTGGGGCTATCCGCAGCCCACCAGGCCAAGGCCTGCGCTCCCCCCGCCCCGACCCCGGCGGCCAGAACACCCTGCAGGCAAAGAGGGAACCCTACCGGCGGGCGCGTTTCGACAGAAATTCGAAAAGCACCTGTTCGAGCGGGGTGTCGGTGGGGGCCCAATGGTACTCGATGCCCTGGCGTTCGCAGGCGCGACGGATGAACTCGCGGTGGGCCTGCAGGTTTTCAAGGTAGGTCGCGCGGGCGGCAGCGGGATCGACAAAGCGTTCCGCGCCGGTCTCGGCATCGCGAAAGTGGGCGGCCTTGTCGAAGGTGAAATCGATCTCGGCGCGGTCCATGACGTGAAAGAGCACCAGATCGTGACCCATGGCACCGAGCAGGGCGAGCTGGCGCTCCAGCGTCTCGATGGACGCCAGCAGGTCGGAGACCAGGCAGATCATGCCGCGCTTGCGCAGCAAGTCGGCGAGTTGACGCACGCTCAGGTCGAGGGCGGTGCCACCGGCGGGCGCGGGTTTTTCCAGTTCAAGCATGAGCCGGCGCAGATGGCCGGGGCGGTTGCGCGGCGGCAGGTGCTCCTGCAGGGCCTCGCCAAAGGTGGTGACGCCGACCGCATCCCCCTGCTGCATGAGGAAGAGCGCCAGCGTCGCGGCCAGCGTCGCCGCGTAGTCGGCCTTGGTCAGCGGCCCGCTGCCAAACTGCATGGAGCGGCTGTGATCGACGACGAGCTGGCAGCGCAGGTTGGTTTCGTCCTCGAACTTCTTGATGAAGCTGCGGTCGCTGCGCGCCAGCACCTTCCAGTCGAGGTGGCGGGGGTCGTCGCCCTGGACGTAGGCGCGGTATTCGGAGAACTCGACCGAGAAGCCATGATACGGACTGCGGTGCAGTCCGCGCCAGAGCCCCTCGACGACGGCCTTCGCGCGCAGCTCGAGCGATCGAATGCGGGCAAGGGCGGCGAGATCGAGGGTGGCGGGCATGGCAGGCTCAGCCCTTCACCGTCTCAAGCAGGCGGGCGATCACCTTTTCAACGGTGATGCCCTCGGCTTCGGCGCGGTAGTTGACGAGGATGCGGTGGCGCAGCACGGGCAGGGCAAGGGCGCGGATGTCGTCGAAGCCGACATGGGCGCGGCCCTGGAGCAGGGCGCGGGTCTTGGCGCCGAGCACCAGGTTCTGGCTGGCGCGGGTGCCGGCGCCCCAGTTCACCCATTCGTTGATGAAATCGGGCGTGCCCGGCCGGTGCGGGCGCGAGGCGGCGGCGAGGCGGACGGCATAGCGCGCAACATCCTCGGCAATGGGCACCTGCTTGACCACGCGCTGGAAGGCCTGCAGCTGGGCACCGGTGAAGAGCGGCTGCACCGGCTCGCCCTTCGCACCGGTGGTGCGGGTGACGACGGCGACCTCCTCGTC
>CANNUR010000023.1 GCA_947523045.1 uncultured Prosthecobacter sp. | reverse complement strand
GGATGCGGGGCAGGAAGCGGTCGCGCTGGGCCTCGGGCAGCGGGTAGGTGCCCTCCATCTCGATCGGGTTCTGGGTGGCGAGCACGAAGAAGGGCTCGGGCAGCGGCAGGGTGCGACCGGCGACGCTGACCTGGTGTTCCTGCATCGCCTCCAGCAGGGCGGCCTGGGTCTTCGGCGGCGTGCGGTTGATCTCGTCGGCCAGGATCATGTTGGCGAACACGGGGCCCTTCTTGAACACGAGCTGGCGGCCGCTGGCCGTGTCCTCAAGGATCTCCGTTCCGGTGATGTCCGAGGGCATCAGGTCGGGCGTGAACTGGATGCGGTGGAAGCCGAGGTGAAAGACGTCGGCGACCGTTTTCACCAGCAGGGTCTTCGCCAGGCCGGGCGCGCCGGTGAGCAGGCAGTGGCCGCCGGCGAGCAGGGTGATGAGGATTTGCTCGACCGCCTCGTTCTGGCCGACGATGACCTTGCCGACCTCGCGGAACAGGCGGGCGCGGGCGTCGCCCAGCAGCTCGGCAACCTCGGTTTCGGTGGGGGCATCGGCGGCGGGGTCGAAGGACATGCCTATCAAACAGCACGTGACGGGCCGAGTTATCAGTCGTGATGCTTCTTGTCAGCCCCGGCAAACCCCGCCAAGATCGGCACGGCATGAGACAATCGAAACTCCGGCAGAAACTCGATGCGGGCGGTGTCGCCCGGGTCTGCGCCCTGGGCGCCAACCTGCCCTACTACCCCGCCTTCGCCGCCACCGCCGGCTACGACGCGGTCTGGGTCGATGGCGAGCACCGTCCGTGGAACCCGCGTGAAATCGCCGACTTCGCCGCGCGCCATCACCTGGCCGACATCGACCTGCTGTTCCGGCCGCCGACCACGGAGAAGACCGGGCTGTCGCGCCTGCTCGAGGACGGCGTCACGGCGCTGATGATCCCGCAGGTCAACACCGCCGCGGAGGCGGCGCGACTGGCCCAGGCGGTCAAATTTCCTCCGCTCGGCGAGCGCGGGGTCGATGGCTCCGGCTTGGACGGCGGCTTCTGGCTCGGGCGCACGCCCGACTACCCGGCCGTGCGCAACCGCGAGACCCTGCTCATTGTGCAGATCGAGACTCCGGCCGCGGTTCCTGAACTGCAGGCCATCGCGGCGGTGCCAGGGGTCGACGCCCTGCTGCTCGGGCCGGGCGATTTTTCCCTGCGTGCCGGCGGCGAGGCCTCGATCCGCAATCCGGCCGTGCGCGCGGCGACCGAGGCCATGGCCGCCGCCTGCCAGGCCGCCGGCAAGCCCTGGGGTTTCCCGGTGGGCAACCTGGAGGACGCCCAAACCGTCGTCGATCTCGGCTGCCGCATCCTGGCGATGGGCAACGAATTCTGGGCGATTCACGATCACTTGAAGCAGTGCGGACGGCAACTCGATGAACTCCTCGGCTGACAGCCCCCTGCCCTACACCGACACCAAGCCGGTGGGTGCCGCAGATTTTTACGCGGCGATCAATGCGACCTTCCGCTTTGTGCTCGCGCGCACCGGCCTGGACGGGCTGCGCCGCTACTGGACCGAGCTCGGCCGCGGCTACTACGCCCCCGTGGCGGAGCGCTGGCGCGCCGGGGGTCTGCCAGCGGTGGCGTCTTACTGGCGCGCCTTTTTCGCCGCCGAACCGGGCGCCGTCGTCGAGGTGGAAACCCTGCCGGAGGAGGTCGTCGTGCGCGTGCAGACCTGCCCGGCCATCGCCTACCTGCGCGCCCATGGCCGCGCCATCACGCCCTGCTTCTGCCAGCACTGCTATTACGTCAGCTCGGCGATGGGCGAAAGCGCCGACCTCGAGGTGCGAATCACCGGCGGTGCGGGCGACTGCGTGCAGCGCTTCGCCCGGGCCGGTCACTTTCCCGCCCCCCAGGATCCGGCAGCGATCCGTGCCGTTGAGCCCTCATGAGCCGCATCACCCGTCATTTCTGGGGCTGGGACGCGCCGGTGCTCGACAAGGCGCTGGCCTTTCTCAGCGCGCAACGGCCGGCCGCCACCGGGGCGCCGGACCTGGCCGACACCCTGCTCATCGTGCCCACCGCCGAGGCCGGCCGACGTCTGCGCGAAGGCTTGGCGCGCGGCTGGGCGACGACCGGCCTGCTATCGCCGGTCGTCTGGACCGCCGAACAGGCGCTGCTGCCACCGGCGGCGCGGCACGGGGTGGCGAGTCCGCTGCAATCGCAACTCGCCTGGCAGCAGGCCCTGCAAAGCCTGCCGCCCGCACGGCTGCCGGCCCTGTTTCCGCAGCCGCCCGAGGACAACGGCTGGACCTGGCAGGTGGAGACCGCGCGCCTGCTCATGGAGTTGCAGTCGCTGATCGGCGCCGGTGGCCTTGGGTTTGCCGAGGTCGAGGCCGGACACGACGCTGCGCGCTGGCGCGACCTCGCCACGCTCGCCGCCGCGCAAGCCGCGGTGCTGGCGGATCAGGGGCTGGAGGACGCCCAGGCGGCCCAGCGGCGCATCGCCGCCGCGCCCGTGCTGCCGGAAGGCGTGACACAAGTGATCATCCTGGCCGCGCCCGACCTGCCGCCACTCTTTGACCGCTGGGCAACCGCCTGCGCCGCGCGCGGGGTGGACCTCGAGGTGGCCGTGCAGGCACCCGCCGAGCGGGCCGAGGCTTTCGACGCGCTCGGCCGGCCGCGGGTGGACGCCTGGGGCGAGGACGCGCCGGTGGTGCTGCCCTTTGACGATGCCGCCCTGCGGCTCTGCCACGACGCCACCGCGCAGGCGAACCAGGTGATCACCGAGCTGCGCGCCCTCGCGACTGCCGGGCGAGTCGCGGTCGGTGTTGCCGATCCTGAGGTTGGTGCCGTGCTGGCGGAAAAGCTGGCGCTGGAGGGCGTGGCGGTGTTCGAACCCGGCGGTCTGGCGGCGCTGCAGACCGGCCTCTGGCATCTGCTCAACGAGTGGCGCAGTTTGCTCGCCACCGGCTCCTGGCGCAGTTTCGCCCGCCTGCTGCGCGTGCCGGAAATGCGCGCCGCGCTCGCCGGCACGGCCGCGGGCGGCTGCGATCTGCTCACCGAGGCCGATGCCTTCGCCGCCGAGCACCTGCCGGTGACGCTCGAGCACGCCCGCGAACTGCAGGCCGGCACCGAGGCGGGTCGACTGGGCGTCGCCCTGGCGACCGCAACCGAGCTGCTGGCCGAGTGGCAGCAGATGCCCTTTGCCGAGGCGGCGCGCGCCTTCCTGCTGCGCCTCTACGGCACGCGCGAATTTCGTCCCGAGGCCCCCGAAGACCACCTTGTCGCCGCCCCGGCCGAGGCTTGGCTGGCCTGCTGCGAGGAGATCAGTGCCGAGGCCGACCGTTTCGGGCTGAAGCTGTCGCCCGAGCAGACGCTCGGCCTCTCCCTGGAGGCCCTGGCGCGTACCGCGCTGGCCGAACCGCGCGGCGAGGTCGATCTCGTCCTGCAGGGCTGGCTGGAACTGCTCTGGGAAGCCTCTCCCGGCCTGGTGATCGCCGGCCTCAACGAGGAGCAGGTGCCGGGCATCCTGCTCGCCCATCCCTTCCTGCCCGACAGCCTGCGCCAGCGCCTCGGCCTGCCCTGCCAGGCCAGCCGCTTCGCCCGCGACGCCTACCTGCTGGGTGCCCTGGCCGCGCCGCGCGCCACCCGCGGCGGCCTGCGCGTGCTGTGCGGGCAATGGAGCGAGCGCGGCGATGCGCTGCGGCCCTCACGCCTGCTGTTTCTGTGCAGCGACGATGCCCTGCCGGCGCGGGTGGCACGCCTGTTCCCGGAGGATGCGGAATCCGCCTCGTCCCTGGCCGAACCGCCGCGCAGCCTCGCCTGGAAACTGCGCCCGCGCCTGCGCCTGCCGGCCGTCGAAACGGTGTCGCCCTCGCGCCTGCGCTCCTACCTCGAGTGCCCCTTCCGCCACTACCTTGCCAGCGAACTGCACCTCGATGCCACGGTCGATCCCGACCTGCGCGAGATGGACGCGCTGGCCTTCGGCAACCTCGCCCACCACGCCTTGCAGCAGCTCGCCCTCGTCACCGACCTGCGCGACTGCACGGAGGCCGGTCGCCTCGCCGATTTTCTGGTCGCCGAAGCCCTGGGCGAGGCGCAGCGGATCTACGGTCGCCGCCCTGCGCCGCTGGTGGCCCTGCAACTGGAGGGCTTGAAGCAGCGCCTGCGGCATGCCGCGCTGATCGAGGCCGAGGATCGCGCCCAGGGCTGGCGCATCCTGCATGCCGAATGGGCACCGGACACCCCGCTGGTCGTCGAGGGCGCGCAGGTGCGGCTGAAGATCGACCGCATCGACCGTCATCAGACTTCGGGGCAGATCCGTGTGCTCGACTACAAGACCTCCGACAAGGCCTCGGCACCGCTGGATGCCCACGCGCCCAGGGCACCGCGCGCCGTGGATGAGGCCCAGGCCTGGCGCGAGTTCGTGGCCGCCGACGGCGTGCGCCGGCGCTGGGTCGACCTGCAGTTGCCGCTCTACGCCGCAGCCCTGCGGCTGCACGGCCTGGAACCGCAGGAAGCGGGCTACTTTGTGCTGCCCAAAAGTGTTCAGGACACGCGGGTGCTGCTCTGGCCCGACTTCGGCAAGGCCTGGATCGAGCCGGCACTGGCGTGCGCGGCCGAGGCGGTGCGACGCATGCGCGCAGGCATCTTCTGGCCGCCCTCGGCCAAGGCTTACGACCGCGGCTTCGACGACCTGTTTCTCGGCGATCCCGAGGCGACGGTCGAGTTCCTCGCCGACTGAGACGGCTCAGGCACCGGTGCGTGCCTTTTTCAGCGTGTGGATCGAGAGCAGGCCGACGCCGCTCATGGCGAGCACGCCGAGCAGGTGGACCACGACGAGCAGGCTGTCGGCCTGCTCCAACCCGGCGAAACCGCGGCCGGCCCAGACCACGAGCAGGCCGAGCACGGTCAGGCCGCAGGCGGCGAGCACGCCGAGCAGCATGAAAAAGAGCGTGCCCTCGTCGAGATGGATGAGCTTGCGGGTGAGTGGCAGTGGATGGTCGCCGGCGCGCAGGTGCAGGCTGCAGCCGAAGATGTAGGTCTGGGTGCCGACGATGCCGGCGAGCAGCAGCAGGGCCTGGCTGTGCAGGTCGAAGATGTGGAAGGGCCCCACGGCGACCGGACCGGTGAAGGCGGCGAGGATCTGCAGCAGGGTGGCCGGCAGCAGGACGAGCAGGCCGAGCCATTCGAACAGGGCCGGCTTTTCCGAGAGGATGAAGAGTAGGTGGCGCATGCCGTCGCGCCAGGTGCGCAGATGGGCGACCCGATCGGGCGGACCGCAGCGCAGCCCGGAGGGGATCTCGACGGTGCGGGTGCCGGCCTTGAGCGCCTTGATGAGCAGCTCGGAGGCGAATTCCATGCCGTCGGAGCGGATGCCCCACTTCAAATACTCGTCCTTCTTCACGCAGCGGAAGCCCGAATTGCAATCCGTCAGACGGCCGTGGAAGAGCGCGTTGATGAGCCCAGTGAGCACCGGGGTTCCCAGATGCCGGTGCAACGGCGGCATCGCACCCGGCTCGATCTCGCCGATCATGCGCGAGGCGATGGCCATGCCGGCGTCGTGCTCGATCGCGGCCGCGTACAGCGGCGCGGCGTGTTCATACATGTAGGTGCTGTCGGAGTCGGCAAACATCGCGTAGCGACCGTAAGCGGCCTCGATGCCGCCCTTGAGCGCGGCACCATAGCCGCGCGCCGCCACCGGCACGACCCGGCAGCCGGCGGCCGCGGCGATCTCACGCGAGCGATCCGTGCTGCCGTTGTCGGCGACAACAATTTCATAGGCAATGCCCGACGGATCGAGCGAGGCCTTCACCCGTTCAATGCACAGGCCGAGGGTCTTTTCCTCGTTGAGGCAGGGGAAGACAAAGGTCAGTTCGGGAGCGGCGGACATAATCGGGAGAAGGACGGCCTAGCCGTTGGTGGGCTTTCTGGCAAGCACGAGGTACTGACCGCCGAGCGGCAGTTTGCAAAGCATCGGCTCGAGCGGGCGCAAAAAAGCCAAGGCGCCAGGGAAGACAAAGAGGGAGTCGCCAAGCACGATCTCGAAGCCGGCGCGGCGCAGCAGGGTGCGCGCCTGGAACGGGAAGAGCATTTGGGCATCGCGATCAAACGGCACGCGGCTCATCATGAAGTGCACCCCGGGATGCCAGCGGTTGTTTTCGAAAAACGCGAACCACCCGCCTGGCCGCAGCGCCTGCCAGACCTGGGCCAAGGCCGCGTCGCGGTGCGCTGGCGGAATGTGATGGAAGACGCCATTGGTGAAGGCGAGGTCGAAGGCGGACACGGGCACGTCTTCCGCGCAGGCGGTGAAGGCCGCGCCTGCATGGACGGCCGCCGCCTCGCGCACGGATTCCGCGGAGGGATCGAAGCCAAAGTAGCGCTCGACGCCGAGCCCTTCGCGCAGATAGGGGCAGGCCGTGCCGGTGCCGCAGCCGAAGTCGAGCACCGACTTCGCCTCATGCCCCTGCTCGGCGAGACGGCGACCCAGCCAGCGCACGCGGCCCTCGGCAAAAAACTCCTTGGCCTCGCCGCTGAACTTCAGACCGCGATTGAGAGCCTCGTCGTAGGCGCCGGCAAAGGCGTCGAACTCCGCGCGATCGGCGGGAGGTTCGGAGGAGGACGGAGCAGCCATGAGCGAGTCAGTCCGCTGCGCCAGCGGCTTGTGCAAGCGCGGCGTTGAGGGCGTTTTCGTAGGTGGCGGCGACGTTTGGCCAGGCGCGTGCCATGCCGAGGGCGGCCAGGCGCCCGCGCTCAGCCGGTCGGGCCAGCCACGCCAGCACGGCATCGCTCCAGGCGGTCAGATCGCCGGGAGGGGTCAAATCGCCCTTCCAGTCGGCATCGACGACTTCATGAATGCCGCCGACCCGGGTGGCCACCGCCGGCAGCCCGCAAGCCTGGGCCTCGAGGATGACGTTGGGCAGGCCCTCGTTGCGACTGGTCATGACCAGCACATCGGCCGCGCGCATCCACTCGGCCACCGCCGTCGCGTCGAGCGGGCCGAGGAAGCGCACGCGCTTGCCCAACCCAAGCGCCGCCGCCTGCGCCTCCAGGGCCGGGCGCAGCGGCCCACGCCCGGCCAGGGCAAGCCGCGCCTCCGGGCAGGCGGCGGCAATGCGGGCGAAGGCACGCAGCAGAAAATCAGGATCCTTCACCGGCAGCAGGTTGCCGACAAAAAGCAGCCAGCGTTCCGACGTCGCCAGGCCAAGTTGCTGGCGGGCCGCCGCTAGGTCGCCGCCGTGGAACACGCCGGTGTCGACACCGTTGTGGATGGGTCGCAGGCGATCCCCTGCCACACCGGCGGCACCGAGCAGATGGGCGAGGCTTTCACTGCGCGTGATGACCGCGCCGGCACGAGCACAGGCCTCGAGGATGGCGGCGCGACGCGGCCGGCTGTGCAGGTAGACATGGACATCGCTGCCCTGGGCGATGAGGGCGAGCGGGCCTGGACCGGCGGCCCGGGCCACGGCCCAGCCATCCGGGAAGAGCCAGCTCGCCAGCACCAGATCCCAGGGTTGTTCCCGGCGCAGGCGCGCCAGCGCCGGGCGCAGGGCCGCGGCCATGAGGCGGTGATTGAACAGGCCGCCGAGCTTGGGCACGTAGGGCACCGGCATAAACTCGGGGCGCAGCGGACGATCGACCTCGCGCGGGGCGAAGGCGCGGCGGCGCAGGACCGGCCGCGGGGCGAGCACGCGGATCTCGTGGCCGCGCGCCTGCAGGTGGTGCAGCACCGTGGCGTTGTCGAGCCCGCGGTAGGGTTCGCCGGTGTCGGGAAAGAGATTGGAAACGAAGAGCAGTTTCATGGTTGGACCTGCACGCGCTGGTAGAGACGCAGCCGGCCGGGTTCCCTGAGATCGGGACGGTGAATGGTTTCTTCCTGCACCAGTCGCCAGCCGGAGGCCGGGTCGGCCAAGGCTTCGGCGAGCAGAGCCTGGTGCGCCTGACGTCGCTCCGGCGGCGGACTGTCATCCATGAAGATCCACCGAATGCCGCGCTGATCCAGATGGGCGCGCAGGGCGGCGGCCTCGGTGAAGGCGGCGCGGTAACCGCGGCCCAGCCAGTCGCTCGCTCCCAACTCCTTGCTGGCGCGCAGCACCTGCAGGCGACCGCTGACACGTGTCGAACCATCGAGCGCAAAGGCCGCGGCGGCGACCACGGCGCCTTCGCCACGGGCATCGGAGGCGACCAGCCAGCGGCCGGTTTTTGCCGCGGTCGATTCCGCCAGCACGTGGGTGACGGCCATGCCGTAACCCGAGACCGTTTTCTGCGGGCGCTGCCCAACGCTGAGCAGACTGGCGACCCACAAAACCCATGGCAAGGCGATGCGCAGGACCACGGGTACAGGCAGACGACCGAGCGCCTGCACGGCGAGCAGGGCCAGCGGCACCAGCAGCGGCACCAGGTAACGACTGGAGACCCCGGCCGGCACCAGCAGCATCAGGGCCACACCGCCGGCAAGCCAGGCCAACAGGACCGACTCGAACTCGCCGAGCCTGCCAGCGCGCCAGCCGATCATCGCCAGATGCAGCAGCGCCCCCAATGCGACTGCCACCAGGGGCCAGCCCAGGACCTGCGGCAGCAGGTGGGCGTACTCGGCCAGGGCATGGCGGAAAAACTCCGGCATCGACTGCGCCACCATGCCCTCGCCGGTGATGCCGGCGGAGTAGAGCATCCAGGGCGCGGCAAGCAGGGCGACCGGCAGCGCCGCGAGCCACCAGGAAGGTTGCTTGAGCCAGGCCCAGCGCCGGGTGAACAGCACGGTCAGCGGCGGCAGGGCGGCGAGCATCAGGCCGGAGCCCTTGGTCAAAATGGCCGCAGCGGCGAGCAGGCCAAAGGCGAGGGAATGGCGCGCCGACCCGCTGAGCAGAAACCGCAGCCAGGCCTGGGCCGCGAGCAGGCAGAGCAAAGCCAGTTGAAGATCGGCCATGACCAGGACCGACAGTTTCAGCTGCGGCGGCAGGGCGGCGGCCAGCAGGGCGGCCGCCCAGGCGGGACCGGCACCGAGGCGGGGGGCGGCGAAACGCACGGTCGCCGCGGCGAGCAGGGCGAGGAAGAGCACCTGCAGGCCGAGCAGGACATCGGGATCCGGGTGCGGCAGCAGGGCGAGGCCGGCGGTCAGGTAATACCCGGGCGGGTAGTGACCGAGAGCCACCTTCGGGAAGGCTTCATAGTAGGCGCGGGCAAAAGCCATCGGCGACCCGCCCAGCCCTTCCGCCAGGGAGTCGCGCAGCATGAGGGCAGTGACCGCGTGAGCCGGCTCATCCGGATCAGCGCCGAGGTCGGACTGGAGGGCGCCGGACTGCCAGAGCAGGAGCGCGAGCAGCGCCGCCAACAAGGTGCTGAGGGCGAGGGTCGGACCCGGGGCGGTGGCATTCATGGGCAAGCCTCAACCGACGATGTCGCGGACGTCGATCAGGTACATCTGCCGGCCACCCTGGTGGGGCGAGTCGATGCAGACGAGGCGGCCATCGCGGCTGCTGCGCGGGTGGGTGTCGCAGCGCCACTCGCCGGTGTAGAAGGCCGGGCTGTAGAAATGGCCCAGGTCGACGCGGCGATCGGTCGGAATGTGATAGAGATAGGGCGTCTGCAGGCGCTGCTTGTCCGGGTAGCCGTCGTTCAGCACCCAAGCGTTGTCCGTGCCGGGCAGGTAGGTGTTGTGGCCGTTGCGATCCATCTTGTCCTTGCCGACCACCGCCACCTCGCGGGTCTTGTCCTTGAACAGGTAGAAGCGTTCGCCGTGGCTGGGATGGAAGGCCCAGGCAAAAACGTGCCGGGGGTCGCGCCAGACAAAGTGCGAGGTGCGGCCGAGCGGATCAAGCACATGCAGGTCCCTGCCGTCCTTGTCGGCGGTGAACAGGCGGGTGTGAAAAGTCTTGTCGCCCTCGCCCTTCCAGCGGTGCAGGAAGATGAAGCGCGAGCCGTCCGGCGACACCAGCAGATGATTGAACCAGTGCTTGGCATTCGGGCTGAAGCCCCCCTCATGGGGAATGGCCACCACCTGGGCCAGGGTGATGAGCAACTCCTGGCGGCCGCTCGCCAAATCGATTTTCCAGATGCCGGCATCGTCAGGAGCGAGCACCCCGCGGTTCGGATCGGCAATGCCGGCGTAGCCGTAGCCGGGGCGGGTGTCGTTGAGGCGGCGGAAATCCGGCGATACACCCCAGGTGCCGTCGGGGCTGACTGCGTAGACCGGGTGTGGCAGGGTGCGTTGGCGGCCCGACTTCACCTCGAGCAGATGGCAGACAAACTGGTCGCCTTCACGGTCATTCCACAACACGGTGTCAGCGGTGCCAGGCAGCCACTGCAGCATGCAACCCTGCTGCCAGTTCCAGGCGCGCGACATGCCGAGTTCGGTCCAGCGGTCGCCGTCTTCGAGATCGACCAGACCGACGCGGATGACATCGTCGGGCCGCGGCGAACGGTGCTCAAAATCAACCTGATTGCCGAGAACAAGGCGGTTTTGCGGGCAAAACTGCAGTTTGTCGTAGTAGGCGAACCAGTGAAACTGCGGGCCGCGGGTGATGGCGCGCACGGGGATGCGCAGCGCCTGGGCGCGCAGACCGGAGCCCGGGACGAACGCGGCCGCGAGGCCGGTGCGAAGAAAATGGCGGCGGCTGGACATGCGCTGCCATCAAACACGAAATGGCCCGTGGGTCAAAAGCCAAAGCGAGGCGGCCGATTCGCGGCGTTTCTGGCTTTACTCAGCCAGCGAATCCGGATTAAATCGCTGAATAACCGTCGGATTCCCGCCGGTCCATGCCTTCATTCCACCTGACCCCATCCCATGAAATCCAGCCGAATCCGCCTCGCGCTTCTGGCGCTCGCCTGCGGCACCTCCCTGCTTCACGCCGACTACCTCGTTCTCAAAAACGGCAACAAGGTCGAGGGCAACATCCTCAATGAATCGCCTGACTCGGTGCGCATGAAGTACCGGCTGACACCGAAGATCTGGGATGAAAAAGACTTCCCGCGCGCCGAGATCGACCAAATCGTGCGTCAACGCCCCGAGGAGGTCGAGATCATCGAACTTCGCAAGCTGCTGCCCACCGCCGACCTACTGACCCCAGACCGTTACGAGCAGATCATCCAGGATCGCCTGCGTCCCTTCGTCAACCAGTACAAGGACACGCCCGAAGCCAAGGAAGCCGAGCAAATCATTGCCACGCTCCAGGAAGAAAAGAAAAAGGTGTCCAACGGCGAGGTCAAACTCGAGGGCAAATGGCTGAATGCCACCGAAGCCAAGGGCGCCGAATACAACATCGAAGCCTTCCGCCTGCTCAGCCAGATGCGGGGACACATGGCCCAGAACCAATGGCTTGAGGCCCTGCGTGTCTTCGAGAATTTCTCGAAAAAGAAGCCCGGTTATGTCGGTTCCACCTACTACCCCGTCGCGGTCGGTGAAGCACTCGTCTGCATGGAAAAATGGGAAGCTGTGCTTTCCAAGATGGCTCAAGAACAGCCCGCCCTCTCCAAGGCGCGCGAGGAAGGCCTGAGCAAACTGGCTGACACGGACAAGGCCCGCACCAAGGCTGCCATTGAGGAGGAAAAAACCAAGTGGCAGGCCCAGGCCGAAGCCGACCGCCGCGCCCAGATTCGCTGGACGGCTCCCTACAAGTACGACCTGCCCTCCATCCTCAACATGCAGAAGGCCATCGTGACTGAACGCTCCAAGCTGCAGGCCATCAACCTCGATGATCTGCGCCAGCGCAGTGAGGCTGTCAGCCTCGTCTACCGCAAGATCGGCGAAGAGGATTACAGCGGTGGTGCCGCCGCCTTTGAGCGCCTTTCCGCACTCGCCAACGCTTCCGATTACCGCGATGTCGTCGCCGACCTGCGCAACCGCCTGATGGCCCTCTACAACACCCTCGTGCGCAAGCAGGCCGCTGCCGCCCAGGCCTCGGCCGCCGGCTCCGCCGCCATCGGCGGCACGGCCACCACCGGCCAGGACGAACGCGTCGCTCAAATCCTTGCCCAAGCCAGTGGCCAGGCCCCCGCCGCGCAACCCGCCGTCGCCGGTCAGGCGCCTGCGGCCACCGCACCCACGGCCGCTCCGGCCCCGCAGGCCCCCGTTGCCGCTGCCCCTGCTCAGCAGGCGCCTGTGGCTACCGCTCCCGTCGCCGCGCCGGTTCAGCAGGCCCCCGTCGCCCAGGCCCCCGCCTACACACCGCCCGCCGAAGAGGAGTCCGGTTTTCAGACCTACCTCATCATCGGTCTCGGCGTCGTCGTTCTGCTGCTCCTGGTCATGCTGATGCAGAAGAAGAAACAGTAAGTTCTCTTCCCCGGGCCGGGCGCCGCAAGGTGCCCGGCTTTTTTGTGGCCGCAACAGCCCGGCTCAGACGAGCTCTTCCCAGTCGGCAAAGGTCGCCGCCTGCCCGACATAACCACCCTCGTCATCGAGCAGGTTGAAAACAACGGCCCGCAGGATGCGGAAACGCCGGCCGCGCCGGCTGATGCGCACACCGGCGTAGTTGTCGATGTACCCGCGCCGGCCCACCTCATCGAGCAGCCGCCGCCGCTCCTCGCGGCAGACCGGTTCCGCGCTCAGGCTGGACGGCAGGCCCATGAGTTCATCCCAGGTGGTTTCAAAGCGCTGCAGGCCCGCACGATTCGCGTAGCCGAAGAGGTGATCGGTGCCGAACTCCCCGAAGGCGGCCAGCACGACACGGGGCGCTTCAAAGAGGGCCTCCACGGCCCGTGCGGGATCCGTCACCGTCACCAAGTCACGATCGAGCAGCCGGCGGTAGTTGGCGAGGATGAGCCGGGTCGGCGCTTCCAGCAAGGCGCGGGCCACGGGCAGGGAGGGATCGGGAGGTTTCATGACAGTCCTTCTTGTGCGGCGACCTTCCGGCAGGATGCCGCCCGGCGGGCGTCGCGCCAGCGCCACCAGCCGGCGAGCAGGCTGCCGATCAGGGAATGATAAACGGCGCTGATCGCACAGGGCACCGGCGCGGCGGTGCCGGGAAAATGCTGGGTGGCCAGCACACTGCCGAGGCCCGAGTTCTGCATGCCGACCTCAATGGCAACGGTGCGACAGTCTCTTTCCAGGAGTCGCAGCAAACGGGCGGCGAGATACCCCAGCGCAAAACCGCCGAGGTGCAGCAGGGCCGGCGCGGCCAGCAGACGCGTTCCCGCGGTCAGGATGAGCTCGCGCTTCTGGCCGATGATGCTGGCGACGATGAGCACGATGGCGAGCGCGGACACCAGCGGTGAGAACGGCGCCAGGCGTCGCCCCAGCCGCGGCAACTTCTGGTTGAGAACCACTCCGAGCAGGACCGGCAGCACGACCACCTTGAAGGTGTCGAGGCAGAGTTTGCCGGCATCGACCGTCACCAGCGTGCCCGCCAGCCATTTCGTCAGCAGCGGCGTCAAGGCAATGGCCGCAAAGGTCGAGGCCGTGGTCATCAGCACTGACAGCGCCACGTTGGCACCCGCCAAATAGGTGATGACATTCGAGGCCGTGCCACCCGGACAGCAGGCCACCAGAATCAAGCCGGCCGCCAGGGCCGGATCGAGTCGATCGAGTTCCAGCAGGTGAGCCACCCCCCAGCCGAGCGAGGGCATGATGACAAACTGGCTGATGATGCCGACGACACCGGCGCGCGGGATGTGCAGCACGGCGCGAAAGTCCTCGAACGTCAGGGTCAACCCCATGCCCAGCATGATCACGCCCAGGCCCCAGGTGATCCAGTCGCCGCTAAACCAGACGAACCACTCCGGCACGCGCAGGGCGAGCACGCTGGCGAGGAGGATCCAGACCGGGAAGGCGCTGGTCAGCAGGAAGGCGGCGCGTTGCATGAGGCGGCCGCGAGGGAACACGCCGTCGCGACCCGGGTCAAGCCTTGCTTCGGCTTCAGGGCGCGCCGCGGCTCATCAGGTAGCGGAACAGGTGCACGACCTGCTCCTCGCCCAAGGCGCCGAGCAGGCCCTCGGGCATGAGCGACATCGGCAGCTGCTGCTGGCCGGCGATCTGCGCCTTTTCGACGGTGAGCCGCTCGGTCGGCGTCTGGATCGTGACCGTGCGCTCGGTCTGCTCCGGGATGACGCCGGTCAGGGTGCGCCCGTCCTTGAGCTGGAACACCGTCATGCGGTAGTCGGCCGGCACCACCGCGCTCGGGTCGAGGGTGTTTTCCAGCAGGTAGGTCACTTTGTGGCGGTCGCCGCCGGTCAGATCGGGGCCGATCTGGCCGCCCTCGCCATAGAGTTTGTGGCAGGCGCCGCAGGCGGCGGCAAACACGACCTTGCCCTGCTTGGCATCACCTTGCACCAGGCGCTCGGGCGTGAGCTTGCGCGTCCACTCGGCCAGCTCCGCCTGCTTCGCCGCCGGCGTGTCGCGCAGCTCGCCCCAAACCGCGGTGAGCTGGGCGGTCAGGGCCTCGTCGTTGAGGCTGCGGATCGCGCGCGCCTGGTAGGGGGTGATCGCGCTCTTCGGCACCCGACCGGCCTGCACGGCGTCGAGCAGGGCCTTCGCATAACTCGGACGCGACACCAGGGTCGCCACCGTCGCCGCCTGCTGCTCCTCGCTGCGCGCCGGCCAGGGACTGAGCAGGGCCTTGGGAATGTCCGGATGATCGTAGGCCGCCAGCGCGCTGCGCGCGGCCGTGGCGAGCACCTTGTCGTTGATCAAGCCGCGCACGACCGGCAGCAGCTCGGGTTTGGCGCTGCGCGTGAGGTTTTTGAAGGCGTTGCCGCGCGCGTTGGCGTCGGCCTCGGCGTCCTTGACCAGGGCGATCAGTTCCTCGACTGCGCGGCCGCTGCCGAAGACGAGGGAGAGGGTCTCGATGTAGGCGAGTTCGCCAGAACTCGGGCCTTTGTCGACGTTGCCAGCCGAGGCCGCCAAACTCTGGCGAATTTGCCTACAAAGCTCATCCCAGCCCTTCGGCTTCGGCGCACTGCTGAAGCCCTCGAAGCCCGCGGCGAGGCCGGCCAGGACGTCCCCGCGCACCTCGGCCTGCTGGGTCATCAAGGCCACCAGCGCATCCACCGCCGCCGGTTGTGCTTCAATCCTCTCGGCAATCCGCCGCGCCACCAACCGGCGCACCGTGGGAATCTTCGCACGGGCGATGAACTCCACGCCCTTCATCGGATCGGCGGCCACCGCCGGCTCAATGCCATACCAGATCATCAAGGGTTGCTGGCGGTCCTCGGCATCTTCGGCATGCTGCGCCAACGCGGTGGCGATGGGCCAGCGATCGGCCAGGGGCAGACGCTGCAGGTCGGAGGCCGTGTGCAAACGCGTCAGGCCGTCCTGGCTGCCCGCTTCGGCCACCCCGTAAACCCCGCGCGGCTTCGGACCGGCACCCGCCTCATGGGCCTTCTGCAGGTCCAGTCGCGCCCACCAGTTGTTGGCCTCGCGCCGCACCGGCGGCGCGGCTTCATACACGATCTTGTAAATGCGTCCGCTGGTGCGATGCACGCCGTCGTTGTCATGGCACTCACCGCTGTCCGACCAGTCGGCGACAAAGACATTGCCATCCGGGCCGGTGAGCAAGTCGATGCCGCGGAACCAGGTGTCCTTGGCCTGCATGAAATCGGGCGCGTGTTTGCCGACATAGCCGCAACCCTGGCGCTCCAGGCGGTCGACGTTGATGCGGTTGCCGTGCAGGTTGCAGGTGAAGACACTGCCGTGGTACTGCTTCGGCCAGAGGCCGCCCTGATAGATGAGCATGCCGACGTGTGCATGACCGCCGCCAAGCTCCTGGGTCTTGCTGCTGACTCCCTGCCGGATGTCGCTCCATTTCTCCGCGCCGGTGTCCCAGTGGAAGTGATCGGCCGTCTGCTCGATGATCTCGTAAACGTACGGATTCAGGTGCGTACCAAACATGCGCCGGTAGTAGGCGCCGGGGATGACATGCCAGAGGTGGCCGATGACCGTGTTGATCATGAACAGCTCGCCCTCGGCATTCCAGTCGTGCCCCCAGGAGTTGGTGCCGCCATGAGCCACCGCTTCCACCACACCGCGTGTCGGGTGATAGCGCCAGATCGCGCAATTGAAGCGCACACGCTGATCCGCTGGCGTGCCGGGCGCACCGACCGCCGAGGTGTCGGTGATGCCGTGGCGACCATACAACCAGCCGTCCGGCCCCCAGCGCAGGCCGTTGACGATGTTGTGCCCGATGGTCTTCGTGTTGAAACCGTCGAGCTTTACCTGCGGCGGGCCGTCGGGCACGTCATCGCCATTGGCATCGGGGATAAAACTGAGCGTGCCGTCGTTGAGAATCCAGACGCCGCCATGGCCGACCTCAACGCTGGTCAGGTAGCGGCCCTCGTCCCAGAACACCTTGCGACTGTCGTGTTTGCCGTCGCCATCCTTGTCTTCGAGGATGATGATACGGTCGCGCAGCTTCAGATCCCAGCGGTCGGGGTTCTCCGCGTAGGTGTAGCATTCCGCCACCCAGAGCCGGCCCTTGCTGTCCCAGGCCATGCCGATCGGCTGCTGGACATCGGGTTCGGCGGCGAACACGACGCACTTGAAGCCTGGCGGCAGTTCCATCGTCCGCGCCACTTCCTCGGCCGGCATGGGCGATCCCTTCTCGGTGTTGTAAGGCGTCGGAAACGGCTCGGCGGCAGGGAGCGGGGAGACGAGAGCGCAGAGCAGGGAGGCGAGGACAGAGGGCGGACAACGCATGGCGGAGAAAGCGAAACGGCGGCGGCGGGGATTTTCTTCGCGGCCGACGCGCGGCACACCGGATGCCATGGGATCTCAAAGGGATCACGCCAAGGCGCCAAATCCGGCCTGCCGCTCACTTCTTCTTGGCCTTGCCCTGATGTTTTTGCACGAGCGGCCAGTCGGGGTGGTCGGTGCGGGAGGCCGCCATCAGGGCCTCGGCACGGGCGACGAGTTCCGGCTTGTCGGCCGCGAGGTCGCGGGTTTCGGCGAGGTCGGTCTCCAGGTCGTAGAGTTCCGTTTTCGCCTGTGGTCCGTTTTTCACCGCCTTCCAACGACCGTCAAAACGCACGGCCTGGAGCGAGGCGGCCTCGTGCAGTTCCCAATAAAAGGCCTCGCGTTCCGGCGCGGCCCCACCCTGCAGCAGGGAGGCGACCGAAACACCATCGCTGCGGTAGTCCAGTGGCAGTTTGGCGCCGGCGAGTTCAGCGGCGGTGGGTAGGAAATCCCAGAAGGCCCAGGGTTCCTCGCTGATGCGTCCGGCGGGCAGCTTGCCCGGCCAGCGGGCGATGCCGGCCTGGCGCAGGGCGCCCTCGTAGAGGCTGCGCTTGTAGCCGCGCAGCTTGCCGTCCATGTCCTGGTTGAAGAGGCGGCCCACCTCGGACTTGGGATCGAAGGAGGCGCCGTTGTCGCCGGCAAAGACCACCAGCGTGTGGTCGTCGATTTTCAGCTCCTTGAGCAGGTCGAGCACGCGGCCGACGTCGCGATCCAGGCGACTGACCATGGCGGCGTAGGTCTTCTGCAGGTCGGTCCAAGGCTTGTCGGCATATTGACCGAGGTCATCGATCTCGAACTTCCCGTGCGGCAGGGTGATGGCGTAGAAGAAAAAGAAGGGGCCGCCGGCGTGGGCGCGGATCCACTTCTCCGCATCCTGCTGGATCAGCTCCTGGGCGTAGGTTTTGCCGTCGAGGTCGAGGCGACGGTCATCGTCCCAGAGATAGTCGGGGAAATAGCGATGGGCGTGGCGCTGGCAGTTGTAGCCGTAAAAGTGGTCGAAGCCGCGCTTGAGCGGGCTGCCGGGGGTGTCGAACATGCCCATGCCCCACTTGCCGGCGCAGGCGGTGGCGTAACCGGCCGACTTCAGCACCTGGGCGACCGTGACCGTGCCTTCGGGCAGCGGTTTCTGGCCCTCGGGCTGGATCTCGCGGTTGGCGCGGATCGGGCTGTGTCCCGTGTGCAGCCCGGTCATCAGCGAGGCCCGCGAGGGCGCGCAGACGCTGGTGCCGGAGTACAACTGCGGGAAGCGGGTGCCCTCGGCCGCCATGCGGTCGAGGTTCGGCGTCTGGATCAGCTTCTGGCCGTAGCAGCCGAGGTCGCCCTGGGCGAGGTCATCGCAAAGGATGAAGATGAGATTGGGCTTGTCAGCCGCCTGCAGGCAGGTGGCGGCGAGGAGAGGCAGAAGAAAGCGCATGGCGACCCTCGGAAACGCGCGCAGGGCGCGAATCTCGCGGGGGAAGCCTGGATCCAGCGGCGGATTGCAGAGAATCCCCGAGGATCCCATGTGGGCACAAAAAAACCGCACCCTCGCGGGTGCGGCCTTTTTTCACACCGCCCAGGCGCCGCGGTAGTCGCGGGTCAGCCACTTGGGATCGCCGCCCTTGGCGAAGGTGCGCGCGTTGGGATCCCACTGGAAGTTGGCGCCGTGCCAGTAGGCCATGTTCATCAGGTGGCAGGAAATGACCGTGGTGGCACCGATGGCGACGTCGCAGATCGGCCGCTCGCGGGTCTGGATGCTGTTGAGCCAGTCGTCGTGGTGGTTCTTGCTCTCGTACAGTTTGACCTTCGCGTCCTTGAGGAACTCGCGCTCGCTGAGCACAACCTCGCGGTCGAGCGAGGTGCCCTTGTCCTTCTCCTTGTCGAAGAAGCCGTGCACCTTCTTGCCGCCGAGCCAGAGCTCGAACTTGCCGCGGTTGACGTGGATCTCGCCCTCGCTGCCGTAGATGGACACGCCCTTGCCCTCGCCGTGGGTGAGGACCACGCCGTTCGCGTAAACCAGCTGGGCGCCGCGCTTGGCGGTCGGACCGTCCTTGGACGCACGCACCTCGACCGGGCCGCTGTCATCGACGCCGAGTGCCCACTGGGCGATGTCGATGTGGTGGGCGCCCCAATCGGTGATCATGCCGCCGCCGAACTCGCGCGTCATGCGCCAGGCCGGGAAGTGGTTGTGCACGCCGCGCGGGCTGAGCACGCTGCTGTACTCCTTGAGCGGACCCGGGCCGCACCACATGTCCCAGTCGAGACCGGGTTCCGGGGCTTCACCGGCGAGGTTGTAGGGGCCGGCGGGATCGCCAAAGGAGGTGGTGATCGTCTGGATCTTGCCGATGACACCGTTGCGAACGAGTTCGCAGGCGACGCGGAACTCCTTGCTCGAGCGCTGCTGCGAGCCGGTCTGAAAGATGCGGCCGCTGTCGCGCACCGCCTGGGTCAGCTTCAGCGCCTCGTGGACGTTGTGGGTGAGCGGCTTTTCGCCGTACACATCCTTGCCGGCCTGAACGGCGGCGATGCCGATGTAGGCATGCCAGTGGTCGGGCGTGGCGATGACCACCGCATCGATGTCCTTGCGGGCGAGCAGTTCGCGGAAGTCATTGTAGGCGTCGCAGCCCTTGTAGCTGCCGGCGGCCTTCTTGCCGTAGGCCTCGTTGACCCGGCCCTTGGCGTGCTCGCGGCGGGTGGTGTCGACATCGCAGACGGCGACGACCTGGACATTGTCACGGCCGAGGAAGTTGCCGAGGTGGCCGCTGTTCATCTTGCCCATGCCGATGAAGCCCAGGTTGAGGCGGGTATTCGGCGCGGTCGGTGCCGACCAAACGCGGGACGGCAGCAGGAAGGGGGCGGCAACAGCGCCGGCGGCGCTCTTGAGGAAGGTACGGCGATGGGTCTGGCTCATGGAAGGAGAAAAACGGAAGGCTTGGAGTACGCAAGCATGACACGTTTTGTGCACTTGGGGTCAGAAAAACACCAAAAAACCGACGCCGCGCTTTCCCAGTTTCGTACCCGCGCGCCTGTGCCATGGTCGGCGCAATGAACGTCAGTATTTTCGGTCTGGGTTACGTGGGCGCGGTCACCGCCGGCTGTCTCGCGGAGTTGGGCCACGCCGTCACCGGCGTGGACGTGCAGTCGTCCAAGGTCGACGCCTTTAACAGCGGCCGCTCGCCCATCGTCGAGCCGGAGCTCGACGGCCTGCTGCAGGCGGCGCGCGCTGACGGCCGGCTGACCGCGACCACGGACGCTGCCGCGGCCGTGGCGGCGACCGAGGCCAGCATCATCTGCGTCGGCACACCCTCGCTCGAGTCCGGCCGGCTCAACCTCGATTACGTGCGCAAGGTCTGCGAGCAGATCGCCGACGCCCTGCGCGCCTCCGGCAAACCGCACGTGCTGATTTTTCGCAGCACCATGCTGCCCGGCAGCACCCGTCAGCTCGTGCGCGATTTCCTCACCGACCTGCAGGCCGCCGGCCAGGTGAAGATCTACTACTGCCCCGAGTTCCTGCGCGAGGGCACGGCCGTGCGCGACTTCCGCGAGCCCTCGCTGGCCGTGGTCGGCACCCACGACGGCGCCGAACCGGAGAGCAGCGAAGCCCTCCAGCTGCTCGGGGGTTCGCCTGCCGTGCTCGCCTGGGAGGGTGCCGAGGCGATCAAGTACAGTTGCAACTACTTCCACGCCCTCAAGGTCGGCTTCGCCAACGAGATCGGCCGCCTCTGCAAGTTCCTCAGCGTCGACGGCGGCCGCGTCATGGAGGTCGTCTGCTCCGACACCCGCCTGAACATCTCGCCCTATTACATGAAGCCGGGCAACCCCTTCGGTGGCTCCTGCCTGCCCAAGGATGTCAGCGCCCTGCTCTCCTTCGCCCGCCAGGAGGGCCTCAACCTGCCCCTGCTCGACAGCACCCTCGACAGCAACCAGGCCCACCTCGACCTGCTGCTCAAGCGCATCACCGCCCGCGGCGCGCGCCGTATCGGCCTGCTCGGCCTGGCCTTCAAGGCCGACACCGACGACCTGCGCGGCAGCCCGATGGTCGCCGTCGCTGAGACCCTGCTCGGCCGCGGCTACGAACTGCGCATCTACGATCCCAACCTCCAGCTCAGCCGCCTGGTCGGCGCCAACGAGGCGGAAATCCAGCGCCGCATGCCTCACCTCGCCTCCCTTTTGCACGACGACCCGCGCGAGGTCGTCGAGTCCAGCGAACTGATCGTCGCCTCGCAAAAATGCGTGCCGATCGCCGACCTCGCCGTCTGGGCACTCCCCGACCAGGCCGTGCTCGACGTCAACGGCTGGCGCGACCTCGCCGGGCTGAGCTGGCAGTACGAGGGCTTGTGCTGGTAAGACTCACCGGAACCACCCGCGCAGCCTGTCAAAGATCCCCTGCGCCGTGGGCGGGCGACGCCGGTCTCGCAGGGTCGGCCGAGCCCAGGTGCCCTGGTGGGCGGCGCACCAGCCCTGCGGCAGCATGTCGGCCGGCAACTGATCCTGGTAGGCGGTGCCGGCGCCCTGGCAGTCGCGGGTGGCGAGCAGGCTGCTGAGGCGACAAACATGCACCGGCTGCAGGGGCGGCTCCTGGCGCGGACCGGCGGCAATGTAGCCGAGCGAGGCAGCCTTCTTGACGACATCGCTCCAGATCGGGATGGCCAGGCGGCTGCCGTAACCGCGCGCCATGATCGTCTGCGGCTGGTCGAGACCAACCCAGACCGCGCACGTGACGCGGTCGGTGTAGCCGGCGAACCAGGCGTCCTTGTAATCATTGGTGGTGCCGGTCTTGCCACCGGCGGGATCCTTGAAGCCGTGCTCCGAGCGGATGCTGGCGGCGGTGCCGCGGTCGACGACCTGGGCAAGCATGCGCCGCATCAGGTGGGCGGCCCCCGGCGGGATGATGTCGGACTCGAGCACGCTGTTGCTGAAGAGGACGTTGCCGGCCTTGTCGGTGACCTTGTCGATGAGGAAGGTGCGCCGGCGGATGCCGTCGTTCGGGAAGATGCTGAAGGCGCTGGCGAGCTCGCGCGGGGTGCCGCCGAGGTTGCCAATGAAGACCTGCGGCGTGCGGGTGAGGTGGTTGCCGATGCCGGCGTCGGCGATGACCTCGAGCACGCGGTCGAGGCCGGTGAAGTTGCCGACGCGCACGGCCATGGTGTTGCGGCTTTCGACCAGGCCGGCCGTCAGGGTCTGCAGACCGCTGAACTGGCCGTCGTTGTTCTGCGGCGACCAGCCCGGGTCGGCGGCCTCGATCTCGCCGCGGCGGATGGGGGCGTCCTCGACGTAGGTGCCGGGCAGGAAGCCGGCGGCGAGGGCGGCGGCATAGACAAAGGGTTTCACCGTCGAACCGATCTGGCGGTTGCCCTGGGTGGCGCGGTTGAACTTGCTCTGCCGGTAGTCGCGTCCGCCGACCACCGCCAGAATGCCGCCGGTTTCGTTGTCGAGAATCGTGACGGCTCCCTGCAGGTAGGGCGTGGCGACGACCTCGCGCTGGCCATCCCAGGTGGCGTCGAAGGCGGCCTTGGTCGGGTGGCGATAGCCGGACAGCTTTTCCGCGGCGGCCAGGCGCTTTTCCAAGGCTTGCTCGGCGGCGAGTTGCAGGCCCTTGTGCAGGGTGGTGTAGACGATCAGGCCGCCGTCCTCAATGGCCTGCTCCTCAAGGATGCGGTCGAGGTCGCGGCGGATGACATCGAGGGCGTAGCCACCCTGGCTTTGGAAGGCCGGCTGGGCGCGCAGGGCGAGGTCGGCGCGACGCGCGGCCTGTTCCTCCTCAGCGCTGATGCCGCCGGTGGCGAGCAGGCGCGCCAGCACGTCGTCGCGCTCACGCAGGGCGCCCTGGAAGTTGCGGAAGGGCGAAAACCGCGCCGGGCTGCGGATGATGCCGGCGAGCAGGGCGCCCTCGCTGAGGCTGAGGTCGGCGGCGTTCTTGCCGAAGTAACCCTGGCTGGCGCGCTGGATGCCGTAGAGGTTGGCGCCGAAGAAGATGCGGTTGACGTAGTGCTGCAGGATCTGGTCCTTGCTCCACTGCCGCTCGATGCGGCGCGCCAGCATCATTTCCAGCAGCTTGCGATGAAAGCTGCGCTCATTCAGGTCCGGATAGCTGTTGCGCGCCAACTGCATGGTAATCGTGCTAGCGC
>CANNUR010000022.1 GCA_947523045.1 uncultured Prosthecobacter sp. | reverse complement strand
GAGGAAGAGCTGGGCAACGTCCTCCAGCTGCTGGACGGGTTCCTTGACCCGTTTGTACCAGGCCACGGGGGGATTGGCGACGACGGTGCCGGTGGAGGCGAGGATCTGACGGACGATTTGATCGTAGGGCGTGTTGGCGAGCAGGCTGTCGCGCATCCAGGCATGGAAGGCGAAGTTGGCGGTGATGTCGGCGGCGGCGTCGCGCTTGTTCTTGAGCAGGGCGGTCCACTTGTTGGCAAACCAGTCGGCATACTCCGGGCTGGCCAGCAGGGTCTCGATGAGGCGGTCGCGCTTGTCGGGCTCGCGGCTGGCCAGGAAGGCCTGCGTCTCCTCAACGGTTGGCAGCCGGCCGGCGAGGTCCAGGTTGACCCGGCGCAGGAAGGTGGAGTCGTCGCAGAGCGCCGAGGGCGGGATGCCGAGGCGCTGCAGGTTGGCGAAGACGTGGCGGTCGATGAAGTTTTTCTCCGGCGGCAGGGAATCGACCGGGGCGCCGAGCGGAATGGCGGCGCGGAAGACGGCGACCTTGCCGGAGTAGCGCACCATGACGGCGACGTTGCCCGGCAGGTCGAGGGTGCGCACTAGGCCGTGTTCGTCGGTCTCGGCCATGGCCTTGTCATTGGCTTCGTACAGCGCCATGCGGGTGACGTCGCGCGTGCTGCCGTCGCTGAACTTGGCGGTGACCTTGAGCTGGCGGCTCTGACCGGGCTTGAGGGTGGCTTCGGCGGGCTCGACTTCCAGCTGGGCAAGCACGGGATCCTCGGGCTTGCCATAGGGCATGCCGGCGCTGATCCAGCGCACGAGCGTCTGGTATTCCTCGGAATCCGGGTCGAGCTTTTTGCCGCCACCGTGCGGCACTAGGTTGGCGGCCTTGAGCACGAGCAGGCTCTGTTCGGGCGCCGGCGGGAAGACGCGCCGGCCCTTGGCCTCCTTGACGATGTGCTCGTAGTCCTCCTGCGGTTCAAAACCGAGCAGCGACAGACGGAAGCCGCGCTGGCCAACATCGGCCTTGGCGTGGCAGGCGCCGGAATTGCAGTCGGCCTTGGTGAGGATGGGAACGACGTCGTTGACGAAATGCGGCGGTGGCCGCTGCTCGACCGCCGCGGCGGAGGCGGCGAGGGACAGCAGGGCGGCGGCGCGGAGGACCAGTCTCATGAGTGGCAGTCATACGCCGCCCACGGCGGGGATTTCGCATGCCGCACGCGGGGCGGCTCGCCGGTGCCACGCCCGAACGGGGCCGGACTCACTCGCGCAGCGACTGCAGGAAGGCCAGGATGTCGGCCAATTCCTGGGGTTTCAGGATGAGGTTCATCGGCGGCATCGGGCTGATCGGCGTAGCGGTGTAGCCTTCAGCCAGGCGGGCGTTCGGGTTGACCAGCGACTCCATCAGGTAGGCGGCGTCCTTGCGCGCGGCGATGCCATCGAGGGCCGGCCCGACGGCGCTGCCCTGCCCGCCGAGCAGGTGGCAGTTTTTGCAGGCGGCGACCGGGTGATCCCAGAAGATTTTTTGACCGCGCGTGGCGTCGCCAGCGAGCTGGCCGGCATCTTCCTCGATCTCGGGAATGAGCTCGCAGAGCTTGACGTCGTCGAAGTAGGTGTCGCCCTTGCCGACGTGCAGCAGGTTGATGCTGGCCTTCGGGCGGTCCTTGCTGTTGAAGATGACCTCGACGGAGGTCCAGTCCTGCGTGTGCGTGAGCCTGGGGGATGTCTCGGCGCGGCCGATGTGGTCGTTGAGGCTGGCCTTGCCGCGGAAGGCATGGGTTTTGATCCAGGCGCTGAGCTTGTACTCGGTGTTCGGTTTCAGCGGTACATCGGCAAAGAAGCTGGTGTCGGCTTCATCGCGGGTGATGACACGCAAGCCGTGCCGGCCGCTGTGGACCATCTTCGGGTCGATGACGATGCCCCATTGCGCGCCGGCGTTGCCGGGTTTCGAGCCATAATCGCGCCGCTTCCAGCCGGCGGGAGTTTTGCCGTCGGCGGCCAGTTCCTCGAAGCCGGGGTTGGGCAGCAGGTTGGGGCCTTCGCGATGGATTTGGGCCTGATGTTGGGTGGCCAGCAGTTTCACCGCCTCAGCCAGCCACTCATCGCTTTTGACCACCGGATCACCGGCAAGCTTTTTCACCAGGGTCTGAATCTCCGGGGTGGTGGGGAATTCGGCCAACTTGACGAAGGCGGCGAGACGCGTCTGCAAATCCGGATCGCTGATGACGCCGGAGCCGAAAAAGAGGTCCTGCGCGGGCTTGTCGTTGCCGAGGGCGCGGATGGCGTTGCGACGAAGCTCGGCGTCCTTGGCGATGAGGGCGGCCTGGTGGGTTTTGGCATCGAGCGTGCCGCGGGCCTGCCGGATCCAGAGCTTGTGAATCTCCGGCAGGTCGGACAGATCGGACTTCTCCGTGCCGGCGACGAGGCGCTGCTGCTGCAAGAGTCGGCCATACAGCGTGTCCGCGGATTTGACCGCCACCGGCGTGCCGCCTTTGGCGACGATGCGGTAGATCCGGCCGCGGTGGTGGTCGCGCAGGTCGTTTTCATGGGCGCCGCCGACGCCGGTGGTGGCGACGAAGCCGCCGCGCTGCAAGCTGGGGGTTGGGTTGTGCTGGATGATGAAATTCTGAAAATCGGCCACCCAGACCGCGCCGTCGGGACCGACCTCGGCATAGACCGGCGAGTTCCATTCGTCGGTGCTGGCGTAGAGGTTGTAGGCATCAAGCGCCTTCCAGCCGGCGCCATCGGGGCGCACGTCCATGAGGGCGACCACCTTCATGGTCGGCTCGCAGACCATGGCCATGCCTTGGAAGCGTTTGGGCAGGGCAGGGCTGTCGATGAAGGCGCTGCCGCAGGCGGCGGTGTAGCCGCCGAAGACATCGACCTGGCGGAAGTTCGGGGTGATCGTGTGACAGGTGTCGATGACGTTGATCTTCTTCGCGGTCAGGCCGCGGCTGCCCGTGGGGTAGGCGGTGGCCGGGATGCCGCCAAAGAACAGCGGGGCGCCGTTGGCGGTACCGCCGAAGACATCACCGGCGCGGTTGAAACTCTGCGCCCAGGCATTGTTGGTGAACTGGTGCAGGAACTCGAGGGCGCTGCCGTCGGGCTTGAAGCGGTACACGCCCATGGCGAACTGGTGCATTTTCCCGCCCACCTCGGCCTGCACGCCGGAGTAGCCGACGCAGCCGTAGATCCAGTTGTCAAAACCGTAGTGCAGGTTGCTGGCCTGGGCGTGGGTGTCCTTGATGCCCCAGCCGTCGATGACAGTTTCACTCACATCGGCAACGTCATCGCCGTCGCGGTCCTCCAAATAGAGGAACTTCGGCGGCGCAGCGACGATGACCCCCTTGCGGGCAAAGACGATGCCCGTGGGCAGGTTCAGCTTGTCGGCAAAGACGGTGAACTTGTCGGCCCGGCCGTCGCCATCGGTGTCCTCGCAGATCTTGATGCTGTCCTGACCCTCGCCGCTGTCGCTGACGCCGTGGGGGTAATCGCGCGTCTCGACCACCCAGCAGCGCCCGCGCGCGTCCCAGGCGAAGGCGATGGGTTTGGCGATGTCGGGTTCGGCGGCGAACAGCTTCAGTTCCAAGTCGGCCGGCACCTGGGTGCGCTCCAGGCTGCCCTTGGGCGAGAACGGGTGCTGGAAGGTGAGCGGCTCGGGGCGCTTTTCGTAGTTGGCCACCTGCGGATGCTTTTCGCGACGCTCCGGTTCGCGCTGGGCAAGGAAGGCCTCATAGGCGGCGAGGCGGTCGCGCGAGAGCCGGGCCAGAAGATGAGCCTTCAGGTCGGACGGGTCGGACTTGTCCGACAGGTCCGACGGAGTCAGCGTTAGATCATAGTCTGCCGCCACGGGTTCCCGGGAGTAGTCGAACCAGATGGCATCGCGGCCGAGATCGCGCATGGCGGCATGCAGCGGGCCGGATGCGGCCTGCTCGGCGCCGGTGGCGTCGAGGTAAAGCACGCGCACCGGCCCGGCTAGGGTAAGGGGGGCAAGGCCGAAGACAAGGAACAAGGAACGCAGGGGCATCATGTGGTTTCAAGAAACGTGGAGGATGGCCCGGGCGCACGGACAAGGATTGTAAGAAATCGGACATATCGCATAGGTTTGGAGGGTGGAAATTTTCGGCATTTTTGCAACCCGGCCAGTCTTGACAGGCGTTGGCAAATCGGATTGATGGGCGCTGCATGACACATTTCCTCAAAAAGGTCGGCTGGGTGGCCATGGTGGCTTTGCCGATGTCGACTCTGCAGGCAGCGGACTCCGCATGGAGTCTTTCGTATGAGCGGCTGGAAAACGGCCCGGAAGGCGATCTCGTGGTGCGGGTCGGTGATGTCGACAACCTCGGTTTTGGCTGGGGCGAGGAGAAACTGGACCCTTTCACCGGCGCGCAGACGGAACCGCATCCCTTTCCGTGGGAGGCCAAGGCGGAAGATCACCCCGGTACCGACCGCATCATGGTCGGCACGGGCGTGAGCTATCCCCTGAAGGAGGAGGCCATGGGCGACGGCTACTCGCAGACCGTCCGGCCTGACAATGCCGTGCGACCGGTCGAGATCGAACTGGGGGCCGTGCCGGCCCAGGTTCGCGAGGTGCTGGTGCAGGTGTTCATCGATGATTTTCAGTCGCCGCGTTTCGAGTCGAACTTCCAGGTCAGCCTGGATGGCCGGCCACTGCGCCGCTTCGAGCGCCTGCTGAAGGTGGTGGATCAGACCGGGCCCGTCGGCAAGCTGATCAGCTTCCGGCTCGATCCCGAGCATCACGCTGACCTGGCCGATGGCAAGGTGACGCTGAAGATCGATGATCCGGACAGCGGCGTGCCGGACGGTTACGCGCTCGATTTTGTGCGTGTGCTGGTGAATCCCAAAATCCTGCATCCGGTGGAAGTCCTGGTGAAGACGGTCGACCGCCACAGCCAGGAGCCGGTGCCTGGCGTGCAGGTGACCTCGGCGCTTACCGAGGGGGTCACCGATGCAGCCGGACAGGTGCTGCTGAAGAATATTCCCGCGGGCTTGGTTTACGTCGAAGCGGTCAAGCCGGGCTATCGGCCTGCCGCCGCCACCACGGACATCGCAGCGGCCGACCGTCGCGGCGAGGTCCTCCTGGAGATGGAAGCCATCAAGCCGGGCCGCCTGCGCGTGGAACTGGCCGAGGGCACGCCGGTGGCGGAGCCGGGCGCGGCTTTGATCATCTTCGACGCTTCCGGCTCGATGCTGCAGCGACTCCAGGGCAGGCGCCGCATCGAGGTGGCGCGCGAGACCCTGACCGCCGTGCTGCACGAGGCGCTGCCCGACAACCTGAAGGTCGGCCTGCGCGTGTTTGGCGAGGGCGGGCCGGGCAGTTGTGAAAGCGTGCTGCGCATACCGGTGGGTCCGCTCGACCGCGCGGCTTTGGAGTCGGCCATCACCGCGATCGAGCCGGTGAACCTGTCGAAGACCCCGATTGGCGCTTCGTTGGAAGCGGCGGCCAAGGACCTTGCCGGCATCGGGGGTCCCAAGCTGGTGCTGCTGCTGACCGACGGCGAGGAGACCTGCGGCGGCAATCCCGAGCAGGCGGTGGTCGACCTGCGCGCCAAGGGTCTCGACGTGCGTGTCAACATCGTGGGTTTTGCCCTCGATCAAGCCGGTTTGAAGGCTTCCTTTGAGCGCCTGGCCGAACTCGGTGGTGGCAGCTTTTTTGCCGCCGGTGCCGAGGACCTCGCGCCGGCCCTGCGTCAGGCCCTGGCCGTGCCGTTTGAAGTCAAGGATGCCAGTGGCGCGGTGGTCGCCCGCGGCACGGTCGGTGGCGACGAGATCGAGCTGCCGTCCGGCGAGTACACGGTTCACACGCCGCATGCCGGCGGTCTCAGCCAGCGCGTCACCGTGCCGAACGACGACGCCGTCACCCTCACCCTCGGCCAACCCTGATTCCCATGAAACCCTGGTTCCTCCCCTTTGTTGCCGCGCTGCCCTGCCTGGCCGCTCATCCGCTGGCCTTGCCTGCACCCGACGCGGCACCTGTCGCCCCATCCAAGGAAGCCCTGGCCGTCGCACCCACCCTGGAAGCGCGCTTCGGTCAGCTGGGCGAGGCCCTGCCGGTCATCGAAAGCCTGGATGCCTTGGCCAAGCGCCTGGGCACGGCCGAGGCCGCCTTTGCCTTCGTGCGCGACAAGATCGCCCTGCAGGCCTACCCCGGTTCCCTGCGCGGAGCCGAGGGCTGCCTGCGTGCGGCCGCCGGCAACAGTCTGGATCGCGCCGCCCTGCTGCTTGAACTGCTGCGCCGCCAGGAGCGGTCGGCAAGGCTGGCGCGGGCGACGGTGACCGAGGAACAGGCGACGGCTTGGCTCGGGCGCCTCACGGCCGAGCCGGTGTTGCTGCCGGCGACCAGTCCGCTGGTCGAGGCCATCGGTCGCCGTGCCGCCGTCGCCCACGCGCCCCTGCGTGCCGCCGCCCTCGCGCCGTTGAGCGAGACAATCGACACCGGGGCCCTGCGCGCGGCAGCCGTGACCGATCTGCTCGATCACTGGTGGGTCGAGCTTGAGGGCGAGAACGGTTGGCAGGCCTTGGATCCCAGCCGGCGCGAGGCGCGTGCCGGCGAGGCGGTCGGCGAGGCGGAGGAGACCTTCGACGAGGTCCCGGAAGATCGCCTGCAGATGCTGGTGTTTCGCGTGGTGGCTGAAATCGCCGAGGGCGACTTGCTGCGTCGCGAGGTGGCGCTGGAGCACCGCGTCAGCGCGGTCGAGGCGGCCAGTTCGGTCGTGGTGCTTGGCCGCAGCGCCGAAGGTCAGGGTGCCGGACTTGCCGGCGTGCTTGGCAGCGCCCTTGGGGTCGACAGCTATACGCCGGCCCTGCGCTTTGGCGGTCAAACGCTAGCCGGTTCCGCCATCGCCTTTGGCGAGGCTGCTGCGAAGCCGGCCGGAGGCGGCGGTCTCGGCGGAGCCCTCAACGCGCTGTCGTTTGGCGATGACAAGCCCGCCGCAGACGGCGCCCAGCGTCAATTGGCGGGTTTGGTTCTGGAGATCGAGTGCGAGGCGCCCGGCGCCGAGCCGCTGCGCCAGCGCCGCCTGCTTTTCGATCGCCTGCCGGCTGCCGCGCGTCTGACTTGGGAGACTGCCGGTCATCCCGAGGAGACGAAGGTCAAGCTGCGTCCTGCGCAGGCGGGTGAACTCGCCGCCGCCCTCGGCGCCAGCCACCTCATCCATACCTACCACGGAGCCCATGACCCGGGCGCTTGGGCGGCAATGACCGAGAATCTGCTCATCGAGCTGCTGGCCGAGCGCCAGGAGAAGGGCGGCGATGAAGCGGTGGCTGCCGGTTCATTCCAGGATCTGCAGGCCAGTGTCTGGCGCAGCCTGGCTATCCTCGCCGATCTCTTTGTCACTCCCGCGGTCAATGACCTCGACGGCCTGCGCTTCTATCCGGCGCGCCCGCGCCTCGCGGTTGTTTCCACCTTCCTGCCTGCCGATGTGCCCGGCTTCGGCCTTGCCGTGGACCTGCTGCAGGATGAATTGCGTGTTGTGCCGGCCGAGGGCGTCGCGGCGGCGGCGGTGGCCGAGCGCCAGCTCTGGCGCGCGGCCCTCAGTGGTGCGCTTGAGGCCGAACTCGGCGCGCTTTTCACCCGCGATTTCCTGCCGAAGTGGAGCGACAGCGATGACAGCGCCACCCGCCTGCGCGAGTTGCGCCTCCTGCGCGACGATGCCCTTCCACCGCAGGCCGGAGTCGCCCTGCGCAGCGCATTGGCCGCCGGCGCGCTGGTTGCCGCCGGGGGTGAGGCAGGGCCGGAACAGTTCTGGGAAATCCGCCTGACCGACGGCCATGCCCGCGCCATGCTGGAGCCGGGGCTCGGCGGCATGCGCAAGATCTACAAGCTGCACGGCGTCGCCAGCTACGGCAACGGCGTGGTCCAGCTCGATGCCAGCTACCTCAAGTACCTCTGCTCCGACACCGCCGACTACTTTGAGATCATGGACCGCAATCTGAAGCGCATGCAGCGCCAGCGCCCGGCCCCGCGCGGCCGCGCGGGCGGTGTCGCCGGCGAGTACGTCGAGATCCAGCAAACGATCCTCAGTTCGGTGCCCTTGTCGATTGCCTTCACCCTGGAAACCGGCGGCTGCATGGCGCTTGGCATCGTTGCCATCGTCGATGGCTTGAGAGGGCGTGATTGGACCGATCGCCTGCGCTGAAGGCGGACAAGGGCCTTGCCGGCACCGCAGCCCTGCGGCAGGCTTGGGCGTGGATTCGCCAGCCGCCCTCCGCACCCGCTTCCTGCGTCGCATGGCGCCGGAGAGCCAGTTTTATCATTTGTTCAACCACCTGCCGCGCGTCTCCTTCTTTGCCAAGGACGCGAAGTTCCGGCTGGTGGCGGCGAACCGTCACTTTGTCGAGCGACTCGGTTTTGCCAGCGAGGCGGAGATCCTCGGGCGCGATGACTTTGAACTGTTCCCGGCCCGCCTGGCCGAGAACTTCCGCCGCGCCGACGAGGAGGTCCTGCGCAGCGGCCAGCCCAAGCTGGGCATCGTCGAACTGTTCTTCAACCGGCAGGGCATCCCCGACTGGTTCGTCACCCACAAGCTGCCGGTGTTCGACCGCCGCGGCGCGGTGATCGGTCTCATGGGCGTGGTGCGCGCCCACGGCGGCGCCCCCGAGGAGGTGCACACGCACCGGCAGATCGAGCGCGCCATCGACCACATCCGCACGCACTTCCGCGCCCGCATCACCGTGCCCGAACTGGCCGCGCTCGCCTGCCTGTCGCCGCGCCAACTGCACCGCAAGTTTGTCGAAGCCTTTGGCATGAGCCCGCAGGCGGTGATCCTCAAGGTGCGCATCCAGGCGGCCTGCGAGCTGCTCGCCGATCCCGACCGCTCGGTCGGCGAGATCGCCCGCGAGGTCGGTTTTGCCGACCAAAGCTCCTTCACCCAGCACTTCCAAAAGCACCTCGGCCTGTCGCCGTTGAAGTATCGCCGCCAGTTCCGCTGAATCGCGGCGAGAGCCGGGCGCTGGCCCGCGTTGGTTCCCACATGCTCGCGCGTTTTTTCCTGCTTTCACTGCTCTCCGTCTGGATACCGGTCGCTGCCGCCAAGGCCGAGCCGGCGGCTGGCTGGGTTGACCTGTTCAACGGTCGCGACCTGACCGGCTGGGTCGATGTCAACACGAGTCCGGAGACCTGGAAGGTTCGCGACGGCCTGCTCATCTGCAGCGGCCAGCCGATCGGCGTCATGCGCAGCGAGAAGATGTATGAAAACTTCCTGCTGCACATCGAGTGGCGGCACATGGAGCCCGGCGGCAACTCAGGGGTTTTCATCTGGAGCGAAGGCGTGCCGGCGCCGGACAAGACGCTGCCGAAGGGCATGGAGGTGCAGATGCTGGAGCTGCAGTACCCGCTGCTCAACCGCGAGAAGGACGGGTCACCGCGCCATCCCGGCTACGTCTCCGGCGAGCTGTTCGGTGCCAACGGCCTGGAAGCCGTGCCCGACAACCCGCGCGGCCGCCGCAGCATGTCCTGGGAGATGCGTTGCAAGGGCGCCGGCGAATGGAACACCTACGATGTGGTGGCTGTCGACGGCGTGGTGAAGCTGGCGATCAACGGCAAGTTCGTCAACGGCGTCAGCCAGGCGACCGTGCGCAAGGGTTACCTCTGCCTTGAGTCGGAGGGTGCGGAGATTCACTTCCGCAACATCCGCCTGCTCGAACTGCCAAGTGGCCGAGCGACGCCGGAACAAACAGCGCCACGGGTGCCTGCGAAGCGCTGAACGGGCCGGTCAGTCGGCCGACTTCACCTCGGCGGCGAGGTCGAGCACGGCATCCATGAGCTTCACCGAGGCTTGCGGTTCGACGTTGTTGGTGCCGGGCCAGGTTTCATAGCCGCCCAGCTCGAAGTGGCGCGGGGTCGGCATGTAGCCGTAGTAACCGTGGGCCAGTTCGACCATGAAGGACTTGGCGAAGGGGCTTCGTTTTTTGAATTCCAGGCCGGTCTCGGCGAAGGTTTCGCAGGGCGAGCTGGCAATGCAGATCTCGCCGAGGCGCAGCACCTGCACCGGGAACTTCGTCTCCGGGCTCGGCTGCGCCAGCTTGAGGATGCGGGTGGCGTAGGCGTAGGGCAGGTCGGCCTTGCCCTGGATGCGCGGGGTGTTCGCCGCCGTTTTTTCGGCCCAGGCGATGCGCTCGGGTTCGAGCATACGCCACTGGACGTCGAGTTCACGGTAGCGCGCGGCGAGCGGTGCGCGCGCGCTCCATTCCAGGCCGGCGAGCGCGTCATGCACCTTGCCGGCCAGGTCTTCGGCGACATGGCGCATCTGTTCGTAGGGCGCCTTGCGCGGGCGCGCTTCGCGGAAGTTGACGTTGTTGATGTCGCCACTGGTGCCATTTGCCATCATGGCGACAAAGGTCGTGTCGTTGTCCGTGCCGCCGATGCGGCGTTTCAGCGCCTCGCAGTAGTAGCCGTAGTAGTCGGCCGAGACATGGCCGGAGCCGACGCCACCGACGTAGTGCAGGGAGTAGGCGGAGTACAGTGCGATGAGACGGCCGCCGGGCTCGCGCAGGGCGAAGAAGCAGACC
Source organism: uncultured Prosthecobacter sp. (assembly GCA_947523045.1). GTDB lineage: Bacteria > Verrucomicrobiota > Verrucomicrobiia > Verrucomicrobiales > Verrucomicrobiaceae > Prosthecobacter. The sequence continues at coordinate 12,406 of CANNUR010000022.1, read as the reverse complement.
TCGGGATCGATCGGGCCGGCGGGCTCGATGAGGTTCGGGCTGCCGGTCGGCGGGTTCATCTTGACGCGGTCGATTTGGCCAAACGGGTTGGGCGGCGCGGTGCCGTCCTTCATGTGCCAGCGGCGGTTGTGGACGTGCTCGGGCGCGTTGACCCGGCCAAAGGCGATCTCGGCGGGGCGCAGCAGGTTGAGGGCACGGCGGACCCCGTCGGCCACGCGCCGGGCAACGAAGCGCTGGTACGGATTCAGCTCCATGTCGGAGATGAAGCTGCGCGGCCACGTGCTGACGGCATTGGTCGCCGAATGAGTGTGCGTACCGGAAATGAGCACGTTGGCTGCTGGAATGCCGGTTTCCGCCTCGATGAGTCGACGCGCCTCCTGCGACAGGCTGCGGTGCAGGCCGAGCAGGTCGCAGACCACCAGGGCGAGGCGGGTCTTGCCATCATCAAGCACCAGGCAGCGGGCGTGCAACTCGTCGTGGACATGCGTGGCTGGGAAGGGCAGGAAACCGCCGACGATGTCGTCGCCCAACTCGGGCGTGATGTTGCTGGTGGCGGCTCCGGCGAGCAGCGGGGCCTTGGGGGCCTCGGCGGCGGGCAGGGCGGCGAGGGGGAAAACGACGGCGAGCAGGAGTCGGGACAGCAGGCGCATCCGTTTTATACTGCCTTCGCGAGGGAACTGTTGCCTGGCAAAGGCAGGGGGGCTTGGAAAATTGGTTAATTTTTCTTAACTTTTCGCAGAAAGGCATGCAAAATGCCCCAACCCGGTCTAATTCCCATGACCCCCGCCTTGCCGCCTTCGCTGCCCATCGTTTACCGCCCCAATGTCGCCGCCATCCTCACGGATGCGCAGGATCGCATCTTCATTGCCGAGCGGGTGAACATTCCGGGTGCCTGGCAGTTTCCGCAGGGGGGCATTGACGACGGCGAGGACGCTGAGACGGCGATGTTTCGCGAGCTTGCCGAGGAGATCGGTGTGCGCCGCGAGCAGGTGGAGGTGATCGAGCAGCGCGGTGGCTATCGCTACGCCTTCCCGAAACCGCGGCTCAAATACGGCATCTACGGCGGCCAGGAGCAGACCTACTTCCGCCTGCGCTTCCTGGGCTGCGACGAGGATGTCAACCTCGATGCCACCCACCGCGAGTTTGCGCGCTGGCGCTGGATTCGTCCCGACGAGTTCCGCATGCAGTGGGTGCCGCCCTTCAAGCGCGGTGTTTACCGCCAGGTCTTCCTCGATTTCTTCGGCCTGGCGCTGGAAAACCCGCCGGCCTGATCCCGGCGCCTTGCGCGCGCTTTTTTCCCGATGCTCCCGCCGGTCCGCTCCGTTGCCCGCCGCCCATTCCCGCGCGGCCGCGGATCCTGCGCCCTGCTGGTGCCCTTCGGCATCGCCCTGCTGGTTCTCTGCCTGCTCGCCTGGCACTTCTGGCACGACATGCCGCGCGAGTCCGATGAGGATCTGCGCCTGCCGCCACCGGCTTCGCCGCCACCCGAGGTCAATCCAGCGCCGCTGAAATTGCGCGCCTTCCTTGACGCTGTGCGTCCCGTGCAACAGTTGTCGCTGCGCGCCCTGCCGCCGACCGACTGGGACACGCCCGCGCTGTCGGCCCATGTGCGCGCCAACGGCACGGCCCTCGACAATCTGCGCGACCTTCTCGAGGACGCCGACTGGCATCCGCGACACGCCGCCTGGTTCACCGTCGACCTGAGCGGGCACGAGGGCTGGCCGCACGTCATCTTCCTACTGCAGGCGCAGGCCGCCTACCTGGCCCGGCGCGGCGAGGAGGCGGAGGCCTTCACTGCCGCCACCGACCTCGCTGAGCTGTCGCGGCGCGTGCTCGAATTGACCGCCTGGCCCGGCTACGTTTGGCGCGCCCAAGATCTTGGGGCCGGCGCCGCGCAGACCTTCGCCGAGCTGCTGCGCCAGACCCGTCTCGACGCCGCCACCCTTGCCGGTTTCCAGGAGCAGTTCGCCCGCTGCGAGCCCGGTACCGAACTCATGCGCCAGTACTGCGCCGCCTTCTACCTGCACGAGAAAAAATGCCTGCTCGGCGATCAGAGTGGCGAGCCGCCGGAAACCCTGCCGCCTGGCGTGCCGCTGCCGCGCGCGGGTCGCCTCACCTTCAAGGTCAACGCCACCCTGGCCCTCGTGGCCCGCGCCTGCCGCGACCTGCGCGACGAGTTCTCCCGGCCCGCCTACGCCGCTGCCGGCGGTTTTCTCACCTCGCTGCCCCACGGCCGGCCGGCGCCCTTCTACGATCCCAACCGCGACGGTGTTGCCTGGTTCAACGACCGCCTCGGCGGCCTGCGCCAGCTCGCCGAACGTCACGCCCTCGCCCGTGCCCGCCACGGCCTGGTGCGCGTGCTCTTCGCCGCGCGTCGCCACGCCGCCGAACACCGCCGCCTGCCCGCCTCGGTCGGCGACCTGGTGCCCGCCTATCTCGCTGCCGTGCCGGTCGATCCGTTCACCGGCGAACCCTTCGTCTTCGATCCCGTGCGCGGCCTGATCTACTCGGCCGGTGCGGACTGCCTGTCGTCGAATGGCCGCGCCAGCCAGCCGCCGCTCAGCGACGACAACGAGCCGACCGTTCGGCTGGGGCGGATCGACTGAACCACTGGCGCACGCGCCGGTTTTGGGGCAGGGTGACGGGTGCCGATTTCCCTGCATGACCTGGACTTTGACGAGCTGCGCGCGCGGCTCGTCGCCGACGGCCTGCGTCCGGCGCCCGCGGCGACGCTGTGGAATGCCCTGCAGTTCCGCGCCGAGACCGATCCCGCCGCACGTCCGGATCTGCCGCCGCCGCTGCTGCGCTGGCTGCAGGCCGGGCTCGGGGCTGAACTCACGCTCGACCTGCCCGCGGTCGCCAGCCTGGTGCCGAGTGGCGACGGCCTGACCCGCAAGTACCTGCTGCGCCTGACCGACGGCCAGGAGATCGAGACGGTGGTCATGGGCTACACCGGCCGCCACACCGCCTGCATCAGCACCCAGGCCGGCTGCGCCATGGGCTGCGTCTTTTGTGCCACCGGCCAGATGGGCTTCGTCCGCCACCTGCGCCCGGGCGAAATCGTCGCCCAGGTCCTGCATGCCCGCCGCGTGCTGGCGGCCGAGGGCGCACGCCTGCGCAACCTCGTGCTCATGGGCATGGGCGAGCCGCTGCACAACTACGACAACGTCATGAAGGCGCTGGCCATCGTCAGCGACACCCGCGGCAGCAACATCGGTCCGGCCAAGATCAGCATCAGCACCGTCGGTGTCGTGCCCGCCATTCGCCGGCTGGCCGAGGAAGACCGGCCCTACAACCTTGCCGTCAGCCTGCACGGCAGCGACGACGCCGAACGCGCCGCCCTCATCCCCGCCAACCAGCGCTGGCCGCTCGCCGAGCTGATCGGGGCCTGCCGCTTCTACGGCGAGCGCACCGGCCGCAAGATCTTCTTTGCCTGGACGCTCATCGCCGGTGTCAACGACACGCCCGCGCACGCCCGCCGCGTCGCCGCTCTGCTGCAGGGGCTCAATGCCCACGTCAACCTCATCCCGCTCAACGAAACTTCCGGTTATGCCGGTCGCGAGAGCGCCGAGGTGGCAGCCCAGGTGTTTCACGGCCTCATTCAGGAGGCCGGCCTCCCCTGCACGATCCGCCAGAAGCGCGGCATCGATGTCGCCGCCGGCTGCGGCCAGCTCAAGGCCGAGCGCCGCCGGCCTGCGCGCGCGGTCGCTCCCTGATCAGGCCGGAACTTCAGCGCTGCGCACCCGTGCCAGCGCGGCACGCAGGCTGGCGGCGGCACGGGTGTCGGGCAGCAGGGATTCATCGAGCGACAGCGTCATCCGCCAGTGCCGCTGGCGTTCCTCGGCAGTGGCACCGAGCGCATCCCACCAGGCGCGCATGGCCAGGTTGTCGTTGAGCACGTGGCCGACCAGGCGGCGGATGCCCAGTGCGCGCGCATGTTCCCACAGAACCGCCTGCAGCCAGGTGGCGACGCCGCGTCCCTGGAATTCGTCGGCGACCGTGATCGACATTTCCGCCGCCTCGGCATCCTCGCTGAGGCGCCAGAACGAGGCGCCGCCAACCCCGGGCAGGTCGGCGCGCACGCGGTGCAGCGCCGCCCAGGCGACGTGGTCCTGCTGGTCGGGCGAGCACAGGGCTTCGATCAGGCGCGGATTGACGGCGCGCGCCCGCGTCCAGAAGCGGAAGTAGGCGGACTCGGGCGAGAGTCGACGGAGGGCTTCGGCGATGCGGTCGCGGTCAGCCGGGGTGATCGTGCGCAGATGCAGCGGCGTGCCGTCGCGCAGTTCGATGTCGAAGACCTGGCCGGGATCGAAACTCACCCGGCTTCTGTGGCGCGCGCAGCGGCGAATGCAAGATCAGGCGTCGTCGCCCAGCCAGCGCTGGTAGAGGTAGGAAACGGCGAGGGCGACCAAGGCGACGCCGACCAGGGCGCCGACGCGCCAGCCGCTGTCGATGCGGGCCAGGTCGTGCAGGAACAGTTTCAGCACCGTGGCGCCGAGCAGGCCGATGCCGGCGTAGCGCGTGCCGGCGTGGCGACGCCACAGACCGAGCACGAGCAGGCCGAAGGCAAACAGCGCCCAGGCCAGGCTGTAGGTCATGTCGCGGGCGAGGTGACCGCCGAAGTCGAAGACGAAGACGCGCTGACCGGGGGCGGTGAAGGCGTCGGCGATCTCGAGGTTGAGCAGCAGGAAGAGCAGCACGCCGGCCAGGCTACGAAAGACCGCGCCCAGGTTGGCCTCGCCCCAGAGATGGTGGGGCGGTTTCAGCCAGGCGGCGGCGGCGAAGAGGGCCAGTGCCGCTAGGCTGTAAGTGTAGAGCGGCCAGTTCAGGATCGGCAGCGCCCCGCGCACGAGATCGGCGGACACGGCGGGCAGCACCGCCAGACGGGCGAAGGCGATCACCAGCAGGGCCGCGCCGGTGGCGCGCAGGCCGGGGTGCGGCACGCGCCCGAACAGCCAGCACAATGCGGCGCCCTCGCAGGCCCAGCCGAGCGTCAGCCACTGCTTGTCGAACTGCAGCGGGAAGATCAGCGTCACGAAGAACAGGGCCGTACCGCCAAACCAGGCGAGTTGGCTCAAGCGCGCCGGGTTGTCGGGGCTGTGTTGGCGCTGCACGTAGCTGAAGCCGGCGGCGGGCAGCAGGGCGAAGGCGGCTGGCAGCAGGCCCATGACCTCGTTCGGCCAGGCGCGCACGATCACCTGATGCATCAGGCCAAAGCTGCCCAGGCTGGCGGCAGCGGCGGTGATCCAAGGCAGGGTCTCGGTCACGAAGCGGCGACGAAACACGCAGGGGAAGGCGCTGAAGACCGCGAGGAAGCCAAGCTGCCAGGCGACGGCCAAGCCGGCTTGCTCCACCGCGAACCCGCGCTGCAGCCAGGCGGCCTGCAGGGCGATCACGCCAGCGAGGGCCGCCGGTGCCAGCACGGCCGCACCGCCGGCACGCACCAGGACGAGCAGGAAGACGACCAAGGCCAGGGCCAACGCGAAGACCGGCGTCGGCTGGGCCAGCCGCAGTTCACCGGTCGCCACCACCAGCAGCAGGAAGGGCAGCAGCGCCGAACTCGCCGGCAGCAGCGAGGCGGTCGGAGCGTCGGGAAACCGCCGTGCCAGACGCTGGCCGGCAAAGGCGAAAACGGTGGCATTGGCGCCGACCAGCGTCAGGAAGAGACCGAGCGGCAGTTCGGTGGTTGATGGCGCGCCGAACAGCCAGAGAGCGATCGCCAGCAGGGTCAGCGCCAGGGCCGCCAGCACGGGCAGCAGGGCGCCGGTCAACCAGGCCAGACCGATCACCAAGAGGTCGGCCAGCAGCAGGGCCGGCCACAGCGCCAGACCCGGGTTCGGCAGGTGCAAGACCGGCAGCAGCAACAGGGCCACGGTCAGGAGCGGCAGCCAGCCGGTCAGCGGCATCGGCTGGCGACGCTGCAGCCAGGCAGCGAAGGCGCTGTGCAGCACGCCGAAGCCGAGATAAACCGCGAGGGCCGGCAGCAGCAGGTCGGCAGTCAGGCTGTTTTGCGTCCAGATCAGCAGGTGCAGGAAGGTCAGGGTGGCGGTGGCGGTTTGCACCCGGCGCAACTGCGGTTGCCAGGCGACCAGGCCGAGGGCGATGGCATTCAGACCGAGCACGAGGGGGTAGAGGACCCACGGGCGATTGGCGATGCTGCTGACTTCCAGCCAGGTGAAGGCGATCAACCCGCTGCCGGCGACCAGACCCAGCGCGGCCCAGGCGGCAGCGAGGCCGGTTTCCCCGCGCCGGCGCATCCACTCGGCCGCCAGGGCGAAGAGCAGGGGAAAGCCAAGCAGCAGTCCCACCGGCAGCCAGGTCGCCGCACCGATGCCGTACTCCGAGGCGCGGAAGAATTGCGTCAGCCAGCCGATCAGCAAGATCAGGGTGCCGGTGGCCGCCAGCGGCACGAGATGCGCCCAGCGCCGCCGCTGCGCCACGGCAAGCACGCCGAGGTCGAGTAGGGCGATGTAGCTGAACAGTGCGAACGGCCGGTCCTCGCCGGTCGAACAGAGCACGGGCGTCAGGAAACCGCCGAGCATGCCGAGCACCGCCACCACCTGGGCGCGATGACGCACGGCGATCGTGAAGGCCGCGGCGGTCACGGCCGACAGAAAGGCGAAGGTGACGGCCTGCAGGTGGAAGGGCGGGATGTGCCAGAGCGCATGGGCGGCGAAGGCGACGCCATAGAGGGCGACGACGCCCGTGGCGCAGAGGGTTTGCGCGAGCGGGGTCTGGCGCGGGTTGCGCTGCAGGCGCAGGCCGGCGCCGACCAGGCCGACACCGACCGCCAGCCCGGTCCAGGTGCGCAGCGCCGGCGAGATCCAGCCGCGTTCCAGGCTGAGTTTGACGAAGAACAGAATGCCCAGGAAAAGCGCCAGTCCGCCGATCCAAGCAAACAGCTTGGCGCCCATGAAACGCTCCATGTGCAGCGCGGGTTCCGCGGTCGGAACGGGGGCGTGCAGTGCGGGCTGGGTGGCGGCGACCGGCAGCGGCGGCGGCTTGGGGGCCTCGGGTTTTGGGGTGTCTGGCGGCGGTGGTTGGACGGTCGGTACCGGCAGCGGCGGGGGCAAAAGCACCGCTGGCGCGGGTTTTGCTTCGGCGGGCTCGGCTGGCGCGGCGGACCGAGCGGGTGCGGGGGGCGCTGCGATCACCGGAGCTGCAGGCCGCGGCGCGGGGGGCTGGCCGGCCCGGCCGGCTTCTTCAAGATCGGCGACCCGGCGCACCAGTCGTTGCTCGCGATCGAGGGCCAGCACCTGCTGCTCACGCAGTCGCTGCAGTTCCTCGCCGAGTTCCCGGCAACGTCCGCTGGCGTTGCGTGCGATACTCAGGGCGACGAAGGGCAGGGCGAGAATGCCCAGTGCCAGGAGTAGAAAAAACACCTCGATCATGTCGGCCAGTGTCTCAGGATTGGCGCGGCGCGGAAATCGATTTTTCCGCGCTGACCATTGAGAAAATGCATGGCCTGCCTGCCCGGCTGAGGCTAGGATGGCCGTCCCATCCTCCCACGATCATGTACTACCTCGGCATCGACAGCGGCACCCAGAGCAGCAAGGCGATTGTGCTCGACCTCGACAGCGGCGCGATCCTGGCCAGCGGCCACAGTGCCTACGACCTGATCGAAGGCCTGCCGCCGGGTCACCTGGAGCAGCACCCGCAGGCCTGGGTGGAGGCGGTGCGCGACTGCGTGCGCCAGTGCCTGGACCAGCTCGGCCAGGAGCGCTCCAAGATCGCCGGCATCGGCGTCAGCGGCCAGCAGCACGGGTTGGTCGCCCTCGGGGCCGACGACCAGCCGGTGCGGCCGGCCAAGCTCTGGTGCGACACCTCGACGCAGGCGCAGTGCGAGGAGATCGCCCACCATTTCGGCGGTCAGCCGGGCGTCATCGCCCTCGCCGGCAACGCCATGCTACCGGGCTACACCATCCCGAAGCTGCTCTGGATGAAGCAGCGCGAGCCGGAGAACTTTGCTCGCACGACCTCGATCCTGCTGCCGCACGACTACCTCAATTTCTGGCTCACCGGCGTCAAGCGCATGGAGTTCGGCGACGCCTCCGGCATGGGCATTCTCGATGTGCGCACGCGCACTTGGTGCCGCGAGCTCTGCGACTACATCGACCCGCGCGTGCTGTCGATGCTGCCACCGCTCGGTTCCTCGCGCGCCGTGCACGGTCGCCTGCGCCCGGAACTGGCGGTGGAATGGGGACTGTCGGCTGATGTTATTGTCAGCGCCGGCGGCGGCGACAACATGATGGGCGCCATCGGCACCGGCAACATCAAGCCGGGTGTCATCACCGCCAGCTTCGGCACCAGCGGCACGCTTTATGGCGTCGCGGATGCCCCGGTGGTGGACGGCCAGGGCGAGGTGGCGGCCTTCTGCGACAGCACCGACCAGTGGCTGCCGCTCGTTTGCACGATGAACGTCACCGTCGTCACCGAGCAGGTGCGTGAGCTGTTCGGCTGGGACTTGAAGCAGCTCGAGTCCGCGGTCGCCAGCGCTCCGGCCGGAGCCGACGGCGTCAGCTTCCTGCCCTATCTGAATGGTGAACGCACCCCCAACCTGCCCAATGGCAGCGGCGTGCTGCACGGCCTGCGCACCACCAACCTGACGCCCGCCCACCTCGCCCGCGCCGCGGTCGAGGGCGCCACGCTCGGCCTCGCCTACGGCCTCAAGCGCTTTCGCGACCTCGGCATGAACCCCTCCGAGATCCGCCTTACCGGCGGCGGCAGCAAGAGCGGCGTCTGGCGCCAGATCGCCGCCGACTGCTTCAATGCCGAGGTCGTCACGCTCAGCACCAGCGAGGGCGCCGCGCTCGGCGCCGCCATCCAGGCCGCCTACGCGCAGGCCAACGAGCAGGCCGAAACGACGAGCTACGACGAACTCTGCGCCCGCCTGGTCCAGCTCGACGAAGCCACCCGCTGCAAGCCCGACCCCGCGAAAGCCGCCCTTTACGCCGGCCAGCTCGAACGCCAGATGGACCTCACCGGCCGACTGAATCAGACCGGCTGGCTGTGAGGGGTTGGTTGGGCGATGTGGAGGAACGCTTGAGGTGTGCCACCAGAAGTGGGCACAGAAGTTCGGCAAAACGCTTCTGATGTGCAAGCTTTTGGCCTAGGTCCAGAAAGCACGCGATGATCAGATAACGCGTGAAGAAAATGATTGAATTGCGAGATTTTTTTCGCTTTAAGCAGTGAATCTCTGAGAATAATTCCCAGAAATTCACCTCCATTCTCCGATACCATGTCACTTCGACACATCGGCAAAAATTGGAATCACGTCGGCCACACCCTGCAACTGCTGGCCTTCATCTGCTTCATCGGCGGCAACACCCTGCAAGCGCACTACGTCCCGGATGCCTCCCTCCAGCCCGTTTGGCAGTCGGCCGATCCCGAACCCGAGAACGGACCTGATGGGGGTGACCCGGACCTCGACGGCCTGCCGAACTGGTATGAACTCTGGCTCGGCACCGACCCCTACCTCTACGACACCGATTACGACGGCATCAACGATGGCGACGAGGTCTTCACGACCGGGACCGACCCCCTGAACTGGGATACGGATGGCAATGGCCAGAGTGATTTGGCCGACTTCTATGCCGCCAATCCTCCTGAAGAGAATCCTGGCATCACCGAGGAGGAAGCCGGGGCGACCAACTCGGAGACAACACCCCAGGACAGCGATGGCGACGGCCTCAGCGATGACTTTGAGGCCAACGTGTCCTTCACGGATCCCATCAACTGGGACACGGACGGCAATGGCCGCAGCGACTACGATGACCACTACTATCCCGTGACGGAGCCTGACTCCGACGGCGATGGCGTGTCCGACTGGGCTGAGACCAGCGATGGAACCGACCCCTACAGCGTGGACAGCGATGGCGATGGCCTGAGCGATGGTGAGGAGCAGAACATCTACTTCACCGATCCCAACAATGCCCACAGTCTGAGCAGCCAGTTCACGGACTGGTACTTGGTGGACCAGACCGACGGCGACGGTGGCGGAATCCCTGACCGCATCGAGTCCTACTACGGCATGGATCCTTACGACGCCAATGACGACCTCTACGGCGATCTTGATGGCGACGGTGTTTGCAATTTGGACGCCTACAACCAGGGTTGGAGCTTGGACGCCAACATTCCGCAAAACTACGACCGTGATGGCGATGGCATGACCGATGTCTGGGAAACCTCCTACGGCCTCAATCCGGACGATTCCAGCGACGCCTCACAAGACCCGGACGGCGACGGTTACGACAACCTCACCGAGTTTCAGATCGGAACTGACCCGTGGGTGGCGGAGAGTGGGTCATATGTAGAAGATAATACCAATGAAAGTCCTCAGGATAGCGATTCGAGCGATACTGAACAGAGTTCGAATGGCGATGGCACGAGCGAGGCCGATGACAACCCAAGCGCTGAAACGGGCGTAATAATCGATGTGGAATACGAAGTTGAAGTCGAAGAAACTGTTACTGAAATGCGTAGAGAGGATGAAGAAGGCTATCAACGTGGAATGGAGGAGCTTTGGCGGCGTTACGGGACAATTTCCAATATTCCCCCGCAAGAACTGGAATCTTTGGCTGCTCAATATCCCTTGTGCGAGTATAATCAAACCTACGGCAGAAATCAGAGAGAAACATTCAGGTTGTGTGAAAATATTGCGCGAGCCGAAGCGGCAGTAACTTCTGCGGTGATAAGTTGGGCGGCTAATATTCCAAAAATAATCAGTTGGACGATTACTGGGTGGTCTGCTTGGGGCGGTGAGTGAAAGGCATGCTATCCGTATACTCCAATGAAAATTTATCTATCCCTGACTGCAAGGATGTTGGCTTCAATATTTTTGCTGTCCTCCATGGTTCAATGTGGAGATAATGACGACAAGTCGATTGGCAATAATGTTGAGAAAAACAGGCTGATGAGTGTTTGTGGGCATATCAACTCGGCACGAGGTATCGAGTATATAAATGTTTGCACAAGCTTCACGGAATCGTTTCAAAAAATCACACAAACGGTTTTGCCGCCGCCGTTAGACCCAGAATGCAGAGTGCTTAAAATGGAGTTTGAGAATGGGTGGCAAAATGTGCTATTGGCAAATCCGGATCCGGATAATATAAAATTGGGGGAAGTCGCCAACCTTGTTTTCAAGACTATTTGTTACGGCTATCGAAACCTTCACTTACCTACTCCAGAAGCGTGGAAGGATGATGAGAGTAACTATCTTCTTCGCATTGATGGCGGAGTTGTGGCAACCCCAGATCGAGTTAAGCGAGGTATTGATAAAATGCTTCAGGATTTCCGTGAAATCGCGGGCATTAATATTAATGGCGAGTGATTTTTCTGAGCCGCATTTAGCGGTTTTGGCCTTCTCATGAACAGTGTTTCTAAAATGCCACCTCCAGATGCCAAACGCTTGCAGCGCAAAAAGGATTGCCTTTCAAAGGTCAGTCTTGCTATCTTAATTTTCTTTATCATTCTGATGGAAGGTCTGGGTTGCAAAACCCGTTTCACTTGGACCCTCTTTTTGCTGGCGGGTGTTTTCTTTGCGGCTTTAGAAATCCGGGCCTTCTTTGAAGGTCGAAAAGCTGAGCGAAAAAGGTGCAAAGGTGATTTGAAGATCGCGAATAAGGTGAACAATCGGCCGCAGGATGGAGGGTGAAGGCAGTGCTGTTGAAGAGGTTGTTTTACAGATGTAGTTGCCGGCATCATTGAATGAATCTAACAATGACTATTATTAGTCACAAGACTTGCTTGCACGCCTTGGGCTGGGTTGCTCTTTGGTCGACGACGATGGTTCAGGCGGTTCGTCAACTGCCAGAAATCCAGGATGGGCTGCTTTGGAGTTTTGCCCTGGCCAGCATCGCAACCATCGTCATTTTGGCAGTCCATCGATTCCGAGGTCGGAAAAGTAGGATTTGGGAGGATGGTAAGGCCAGAATGACTTTCGTTGTGTCGACCATCCTTCTTGTATTGCCTGCGTTGATTCAACGAATGCTCAGTTGATGGCTGTGGAGAGAGTATAGATTAAAGGAGAGAGTGCCAGTGCGTAACGGAATGGCAGATGACCATGAACTCGAAAATCATTACCATCACTCTCGCCCTCATGTGGCTGGTTCATCTCACCAAGGTGGTGAATGGCGACAGGTCGGGATGGATTCAGTGGCTCATCCTCATGGGTGCACCCATGCTGGTGATCTATTTGTTGAAAAAGAAGCGATTGACCTTGTAGTTTGCCAGGTGCGCTTGCCGGAATGATTGCTGAAAGTAGATTGATGGGCGGATTGTCAGGTGATTCTCTGAGACATGTATCATGCCATGAAAGGGGTGAAGTTTTTCAAAGCCCGAGTCGCTCTCGGGCTGGTCGCAAGTCTTCTGGCAGCCTATCAAATCTATCACTTGATGAGCCCCGGGC